>NZ_JBSQYS010000007.1:0-145744 GCF_055140945.1 Sunxiuqinia sp. | reverse complement strand
GATCATGAAGCGGAAGAAGTTAACAAAAGCTGTCGTCAATCAGGTAGGATTTGCCCGGGATGGTGTCCTCTGAATCTTAAAAAACTGATCGTGTCCAAGCCCAGGCAAGCATGATAAGTCCATAGAAAAACACCCGAGCTCCGGATTGTAGTTTTTCAACCCTGTTAATTAGTTATAATTAACAGGGCAAGACGGGGCTCAAAGCTGGGCACTACGTGCCGCTTAAAGCCCTATTTATTAGCGGTAGTGGTTTATTTCACTCTTAATTTCCTGTAAAATTTAGAAATATCTTCAATAAAAAGGTCTGGCTCTTCCATAGCCGTAAAATGTCCTCCACAAGGTATTTCTGTCCATTGTATTATATTCAAATTTTCCTCAGCCCATTCTTTTGGTGGCAATAAAATATCTTCAGAAAACAGGGCAAGCGCAGTTGGTACTGTTATTTTACCCATTGGAGGCAGAGAATGTGTGTTCTCGTAATACATATTCACCGAAGAACTTAGGGTATTCGTGAACCAGTAAATCATTACATTGGTCAATAGTTCATCTTTACTATACGAATTTTCAAGCTGACCTTTACAATCACTCCAAGAACGAAATTTTTCAAGAATCCATGCTGCTGTACCAATAGGGGAGTCAGAAAGTCCATAGGATAAAGTTTGTGGTTTTGTAGATTGAATGGATATATAGCCTGCTTCTTGTGCCATCCATTGTTGTGCTGTCTTTTTATAGGAAGTTTCGGCGGCTGATAGTTTGCTTTCATCTGCCTCCATTAAAAGCGCTCGAATAATGCCAACATCTGTCAGGTGGATTCCTATTAATAGTTCGGGATGGTTTAGCGCCATATAGCGGGTAACACCTGAACCTATATCGCCACCTGCTGCTGCAAATTTGGTGTAACCTAATTTCTCAGTCATCAACTTTATCCATAATTCGGCTACATGAGCATTATTGTATCCACTATGTTCCGGCTTATCTGAGAAACCAAATCCGGGTAAAGAAGGAATAATTACATCGAATGAATCGTTTGGGTCGCCACCAAAACTGGCAGGGTCGGTAAGTCTATTTATAATTTTTTCATATCGAAGAAAACTATCAGGCCAACCGTGAGTTAGAATGATTGGAATTGGATTTTTTCCTTTTCCTTTTACCCAAATAAAGTGAATACCGATTCCGTCAATATTACATTTAAATTGAGAATGATTGTTTAATTCTTTTTCCTGAGCACGCCAGTCATAACTATTCTGCCAATATTCAACAATGGACTGTAAATCCTCCTTTTTCATTCCTCTTTCCCAGTCAGAATCTTTTAGTTGATTGGGCCACCTTGTTTTGGATAATCTGGAAGAAAGTTCTTCCAATGTACTATCCGGTATTTGGATTTGAAATTTTTGAAGTGTCATATTATTCCTAATTTATCAAATTTCTAAAACAGTATTTCAATTAATGTAATTGATTACGCTTTGTTTCTGGGGCGTTTTCACCATTACCGCTAATAAATAGGGCTTTAAGCGGCACGTAGTGCCCAGCTTTGAGCCCTATTTATTAACGCCTGGTTTTTCAATTATCATTTTGTCAATTCAATTTTTTATCAAAACTCATTATCTCATCAAAAAGAAAATCAGGAGATAAAAATTCGAAGAACACTCTATTCATCAAGTAAGTTCCTATTCCAAGTTTAAATGGTTCTCCTTTTAAGAATCCGCTTATCCAAAATATATAGTTTTCATCTTCACTAAGCTCCAATTTAAAGCGTTTCCTGTTTAGTTTCTTTTTCCAAACATTAAAGTCAAAGAATACAAATATTTCAAGTTTATTCTTGATTAAGTCAATGTAGTATTCTGATTTCTCAAAAATCAACGGTAATGGATAATATCCAAAATCATTTATATGAGTTTGATTTAATGAAAAAGGGATTGGTGAAACTAAATTTTGTCTATTTAATTTCGAATTAAGTTCCTGTGAATTAAAAGGATTATCGTAATTGATTACATAAACGAGTCCTTTTTCTACTTGCTCAACAACTAATCCTACTTCCTTTGCATTTGCTATCAGTCTATTAATTTCACTGATATAATCTACAACATTATTTTTGAATGATACTCTCGTGGATTTTAAACCTTTTTGCAAAATTTCTTGGGGTACATCTTCAAATAGATAACTTGTTAGTCTTTCATAGCTTTCTTCTTGTCGTAGGTCGCGTTTTGTCTTACGTTTTCCAGATTTTATTTCGAAAGGTATCCACTCGTCATTTGATTTAATAACGGTTATATCAAAATATCTCAGGGAATTAGTTAAATCATTTAATATTGCAATTCCTCCAAGTTGGAATGTTGACCTTAAACATTTACGCTCAAGTCTATTCCCTTTTTTATTACTTATAAAACCTGTTTTTTCTTTAAATGACTGTGGTTTTATATCAAATCTATTTATAAAAGTATGGGCAATAGAATCACCAAGAGTTCTAAATATGATAAGCAATTTTTGATATGAATCATTTTTTGTTTTAATCAAGTCTATTCTTTTTTTATAACGAGCGGATTCTTGTTTTTCTAGCCTTTTTGAGGGATTTCCTAATTGTGATTTTAATTCTTTTCTTTCAGTTTTATTTTTTTGAATATTTCTTTCAATATTGGTGATAACTCGTATTAAGTCTTCTTGAATATCAAGCCAAGTAGAATTGTCGCGAAATGGATTTGCCTTTCCTTCATTTATTTTGTCTATTATATTTTGAATTCTAGGGAAATAATATCTATACATAAAAGAAGATTGTTCCATTGTTTCGATTGTGCTTTATTAAACTTGGCGTTAACGTATCAGTATTTTATCCAATGTTCTTAACGAACGATGTTAAAAGTAGGAATAATCTTCGATTTGATCAGCAGTTTTTTTAAAAGAGCTAATGAATAGTGGATAAAATTAAGTTGGACTGTTCCCCGCGCCGCTATGGGCTTGTTATTGCTGGCAATGTCTTGCTTATTGCTGACGATCTTGTCTCTACTCTTAGCGATGTCTTGCATATTGCCGGCGATGTCCTACATATTGATAGCGATCTTGTCCCTATCCTTGGCGATGTCTTGCATATTGTTAGCGATGTCGTCCCTACTCTTGGCGATGTCCTGCTTATCGATAGCGATGTTGTCCTTATCCTTGGCGACGTCTTGCATATTGCTGGCGATGTTGTCCCTATTCGTGGCGAAGTCGTGCATATTACCGGCGATGTTGTTCGGATCCTTAACGATGTGCGTTTGGTGCTTAGCTGCCCAAAAAAGACCGAAGGCAATTGGATTGTGCCTCCGGTCGGGATTCGTTTAGTGGCCAACACGTTCTTACGATGGAGCTACGACCTCCTCGTTGTCGCGGGGACTTGGAGTGCCCTGGCTTTTGACCAGCTTGCTGAATACGAACAGTTCTCTTTTTACGGGCTCGTGTTTAAACAGGCTCTTCCCGATGGCACAAATATCCATGGCTTGTGCATAAGCATCGTTCAAGGCCGAAATCGATTCCTTCGTATCCAGCTTGGAACTGCCTTTCAGGCTTTCCTGTGTAATGTTCGCCTGGTTCAGCGTATCGGCATAGCCCATAATGTTGGTCAACCTGCCCGGGTTCACTTGGTGTTGTTCCAGTTTGGTGCGCATCGCTTCATCAAGGTGGCTGCTAAAGGTCAGCAACAAACCAATCATCTCCGACTGGTTATTGCGGGACGCTTTACTCCAATACGCTCTAAAGCCCAGTTGCTGGATGATGCTCTGTTGCTCTTTCAAATCGTTGCGGAAGCCCCGTTCAATCTGTGTTTTTACCATTTCCAGGTCGTCCTTGGCTTTTTCGGTCAGCTCATTCACCAGGTTGGTTTGCTCTTGCAGCTCTTCCCGGGAACTGCTCCCAAAATATTCGGTAAGGATGAGCTCCACCGTTGCCCGGAAATCCGCAATAAACGGGTCGCTCCAAGCCGGCATTTCATTCACAAACGTTTCTTTTTCCTGTTCAAAATGATCGGCAACTGTTAAAGCTGCAATCAACATCGGTAGTGTTTTGTACCTGAAATCTCGTTTCATTTTTTTTTGTGTTTTTTAGTTTGACAAATTATTTAGTTATCTAAAACCTGGCCTGCATCACCAATTAATGATGATCAGCAGGCCAGATACTTAGTCTCAATCCCCAATTTATCTTTTCAAAAACACTCTTTAGGCGGGCAAAAGCAAGGTAAAAGCTGAACAGAAATTTGAACTTTTGTTACCTGCTACGTATTGTTTAATACCTTTTTCACACAAAAGGTTACCCCAATCCATAAAAATAGTTTATCCGGGGCTCGATTATTTGTAGCTGCTTGTCTTTTTGCCCCGAAGTCCGGCAGGCCAACATCCCTCATTTAAAATCAAAATGAAGATCTAAATTTTGAAAAAGAAGAAAGATTAACTCTACCTTTGCAACGACTGGAATTTCACGATCTTCCAGCCGGTACAAATTAGTTTTAAGCATGAGAAAAAATTATTCAGGAGGTAACGCCTCCCATTCAAAAAAACCACAAACACAAAGCTTTGAGGTCAAAGAGCCGGAAGAGTTGATGAAATTCCTAATTGCCAGCCTGCCGCATAAAAATCGCAACAACATCAAAACCCTGCTCAAAAAAAAACAAGTGCGGGTCGATGGTAAATCCATCACCCAATTTAATCACCTGCTAAAACCCGGACAAAAGGTTTCGCTTGACACGGCTCCGGCTCCTATTGCCAAGCAAATGCGGGGCATTTCTATTGTTCACGAAGACAAAGACCTCATCATCGTTAATAAAAATGCCGGACTGCTGACCATGGCCACCGAAAAAGAAAAACGAGCTACGGTATACAGTATTTTGAGCAACTATGTAAAAGATGAAAACCGCGAAGCCAAGATTTTTATCGTTCATCGGCTCGATCGGGAAACATCGGGATTGATGATGTTTGCAAAAAGCGAAGAAATGCAGGAGCTGCTGCAGGAATCGTGGAAACACACAATTTCGGAACGTACTTACCTGGCTGTGATCGACGGCAAGCTTGAACAACCGGAAGGAACCATTAGCTCGTACCTGTTTGAAAGCAGCGTGTTTAAAGTACACTCAACACAAGATCCGGAGAAGGGGCGGCATGCCATTACGCACTATTCAACCGCTAAAAGTAACGAGGAGTACTCCATGTTAAAAGTGAATCTGGAAACGGGCCGGAAGAATCAGATTCGGGTCCATCTGCAAGACCTAAAACATCCGGTGATTGGCGATAAAAAATATGGCTCGAAATCGAACCCCATTGGCCGGCTTGGATTACACGCCTGGGTGTTGGCTTTCGAACATCCGATAACGGGTAAAAAGATGCGCTTTGAAACGTCCGTTCCGGGAAGCTTTCTGAAACTGTTTTAATGGAAAACCGACAAGCTCAGGCATGGAGTCGTTCTATTTTAACTTTCCTTTTTCTCAATAAAAACCTACTTTTGAGTTCGTAAAATCTGCTAAATGAAAACAATACTAATAACAGGAGGAGCCGGATTTATTGGTTCCCATGTGGTTCGACTATTCGTCAACAAATACCCCGAATACAACATTGTTAACCTCGACAAACTCACTTATGCCGGGAATTTGGCTAACCTGAAAGACTTGGAAGGAAAGCCGAATTACGAATTTGTAAAGGCTGACATTGTTGATAGTGAAGCGATGTTGAAACTATTCGAGGAAAGGCAGTTTGATGGCGTGATCCACTTGGCAGCCGAATCGCATGTGGATCGGTCGATTTCGAACCCCACTGAGTTTGTTTTCACCAACGTAATTGGCACGGTCAACCTGTTGAATGCTGCCCGCGCTTGTTGGAAAGACCAGCCTGAAGGACGCTTGTTTTACCACATCTCAACCGATGAGGTCTATGGCTCACTGAGCAATGATGGTACGATGTTTACCGAAGACACCGGTTACGATCCACACAGCCCGTATTCGGCTTCAAAAGCCAGCTCTGACCATTTTGTGCGCGCCTATCACGACACCTTCCAATTGCCGGCTTTGATTTCAAATTGCTCCAATAATTACGGTTCATTCCAATTCCCTGAAAAACTGATCCCGTTGTTCATCAATAACATTCGCAACAACAAGCCATTACCCGTTTACGGAAAAGGCGAAAACATACGCGACTGGCTTTGGGTTGAAGATCATGCCCGCGCCATTGACGTCATTTTTCATCAGGGGAAACCGGGTGAAACCTACAACATTGGCGGTCATAACGAATGGACCAACATCGACCTGATTAAGTTGATGTGCTCCATTATGGATCGCAAACTGGGTCGTGAGGCCGGAACTTCGGAGAACTTAATTACCTACGTAAAAGACCGCGCCGGACATGATTTGCGCTATGCCATCGACTCGTCGAAACTGCAAAAAGAGCTGGACTGGGTGCCGAGTCTTCAATTTGAAGAAGGATTGGAAAAAACCATCGATTGGTATTTAAAGAATGAAGAATGGCTACAACATGTAACCAGCGGCGACTATCAGAAATACTACGAAAACCAATATCAAAAGCGGTAAAACTGGCTCTTGAGGTGCGGTAAGCACCAATTGATAACAAAAGCCAAAACCGGCTCAATGCTTCATTTTGAAAAAGTAGCAGATCGATGGAATAAAACCCGGAGGGTTGAACAACAATAACCGTAGGTGTAACCTACGGGAAACGATGAATAACAAGGAGCATCAGAACCCCTGAAAAGGGGTTCAAACTAATTTCCACTATTTCTTGAACGAGAATCGGGTTGTGCCGATATTGTTGCCATCAGCGAAGATATCGACCGTGTATTCTCCGGGGATGAAGGGATCCTCACCGTTGTTATCCCAAAAAATATTCACCGGCAAATCATTGCCTTCGTAAGTTACTTCACGCATGGCTGAGTATGGAATTCTCAAGTCTTCAAATCGAAACAAATCATTCTTCGATTTGAGCAGCAAAATCTGATCGGGACGCTGGATGCGAACATAAATATTTTTGGCTCCGCGTTTAGCGGTAATATTTTTACCAAGGGTAAAGTTGACCTGGATTTTTTCTGCTTTCCGACTGTTATTCACATCGTTCCCACGCGAATTGATGCCAAATGCGGTCAGGCCTTGCGCCTCCAGTGTAGCAGCTTTCTCAACGCGTTGCGACAAGCGTTCTTTCTCCTTTTCCAGCTTCTGGTTTTTGTTTTCAACCTGGGCAAAATCCTGTTTTACCTGTTCATTTTCGGCCATCAGCTCCTGGTTCCGACGATTCAACGAGTCAACCTGAACAATGTAATTACGCATAATCCGACGCAACGAGCCTACCTGCTCGCGATACTGCTCTATCTGATCGTAGCTGGCCTTTTTAACCTGTCCAATTTCCAGCAACAAATCCTTCACTTTGGTTTGTGCAACAAACAATTGGGTATTCATGGTGTCACTTTCCGTTTTCAGGCTATCATAGTTCTGAACCATCTCAGTCAACTCAACTTGAATGGAATCCTTTTCGGAGTTCAACGAATGCATAATTTGTTTATGCTCGTCTCGCTGCATAAAAAACAATACCACTACTACGATAAGAATAACCGAAAGAAAAATAACAATCAGATTATTACGTCTCTCCTTATCGGTTTCTCCCAGTGAAAATTTTTTCTTATTTTTTGCCGAATCACTCATATATTCAGAATTTTAGCCACCCAAAAACAACGCCCACAAAAGTAGTATTATTTTGTGGGCAGTCAAATATCAAACCAAATTGAAGAAGACGATAACCAATCCATAACGATTTAAGAATGGTTAACGAAATAAAGGGCTAAAATAGATTCCCCAGTTTCACCCCAAAGTAGATGGTTCGTGGTGATAATGGTCCGTAAACATATCCGGGATCTCGGTCGATACCATAATCAAAATCATCTTGATAATCATTAAACAGGTTTTTTACACCGGCATAAACCTGCAACGACAATTCATTCGACAAATTGAAGTTTTGGCTGATTTTTGCTCCGAGATCAAAAGACGAATCCACCTCGTTTAACTGACCGACCTCTGGATTTGCTAAGGTATTTCCAAAGTAGGGAACCAACATCGCTCCGGTGTAGTTACCGGTAACCGATGCCTTAAAAGACTCGCTTGGAGAGTAGCTAAACGAAAGGTATCCATAATTGTTGGGCGTACGAAAAAACCGCTTTTCATTAAACTCCTGTGGCGAATCGTATTCACTTTTTTGAACGGTGAAGCCGGTTTGAAACATCCATCTGGCACCCGGAGAAGCATTGAATTCAAAATTAATCCCTTGAACCCTGGCTCCATCCTCAGCGTTTGTTCGGGTATAAACCACTTCGCCTTTTTCGTTCGGCGTTCCATATTCGTTGGTAAACGGATTTTCGAGAACCGTGTAAAACCCTTCAGCTAAAAACTGAGTTTGCCAACGTCCGAAGGTCTCTGACATATCGACTGAAAAAGTGAAACTATGCGAGTTTTCCTGTTCCAAATCCGCATCATTCTCATGCGTAACACGGCGAGCCCCCGATGTTTCAATATGTAAGTCTTCATCAAAAATTTGTGGCGCACGGTAACCCTTGGCAAAGCTGGAACGCAATTGCACCTTCTCACCCAAATTATACATTAAGCTTGCCCGTGGGCTAAACACATTGCCTGAAATATCACCATCAGAATCTGCTTTATCCGAAATCGCATAATGCTCTAACCGGAAGCCAAGAGACACACGCCAGTTATTAGTTACCCATTCGTTTTGAGCGAAAAAGCCAACTGTACTAACCGACTGATCCGTGATGGTTGTTGTTCCAATATGTTCCATGGTGGCAATATCAAGATAGCCAAGCTTCTGATCCTTCAGGGCGTCGCTGGTCATTTCGGCTCCAAACAATAATTCGGAAGGCGAAAACAGACACTGCTCTACATCCCGATGATACTGTGTGCCGAGAGAAATAGCTAAATCCTCCGTATGGCCGTAAGCCGTCAGATCCTGCTCAGCACCATAATAGGAACCGCGATTGACAGACTGCATCGCAGCATAAAAGCTCAACTTGTCATGATCGCGCATAAACTTGTCGAATGTAAGGTTCGCCGAATTGATTTCGTGATCGACCGCTTCTGAGATGTCCGCTTCATGATTCGGAAGGTCAAAATCATTTCCTCCCCGCCGTGATTCATTGATAAAAAAGTAATCTAAATTGATTTTAGAGCGAACGCCCATGCGTTTAAAGAAGCTGGCTCCAAATGTACTGTTGCTTAGTTTTGAAAGCTCTGAATATCCATCGCCGTTCACATCATAAGGATCTCGCTTTCGTTTAAAACCATAAAAGCTCATCCCCGATCGGAAATCTTCACTCACAATCGATCCGTTCATACTCAGGTTGTAATCGGCTGTTTGATTATCGCCAATCAATCCAACTGAACTGTTGATGCTGTAGGTGTCCTGAATCGGCTCTTTTGTAATCAGGTTGATGGTTCCGGCAATAGCATTACTTCCATACAAAGCCGATCCCCCACCCCGAACGACCTCAACCCGGTCGATCATATTTGCAGGGATTAATTCCAATCCGTAAACGCCAGCCAAACCACTAAAAACAGGTCGGCTATTAATCAGGATTTGAGAGTACGGCCCTTCCAGTCCATTCATCCGAACTTGAGTGAAACCACAATTTTGACAGTTGTTTTCCATACGCAAGCCGGGGGTAAAACTTAAGCCTTCGCTCAGTGTTACACTTTGCGTATTTTCCAGCAACTTCGGACTGATCGTACTTACAATGGTTGATGCTTCGCGGCGTGATTTTTCACTCCGATCGGCAGTAATCACCACTTGAACCAGCCCAATCTGATCGGGTTTTAACTCAACAACCAATGTGAGCGGGTCACCAATCTTGAGATCCACTTCATACGCTCTGTTTTGGTAACCAACCGCAGATACTACGACTTCCTGCTTTCCTGCCGGTACTCCTACTAACTTATAGTGTCCGGTTGCGTCGGCAGCTGTGCCCATTGTTGTTCCTTTAACCATGATGGTTGCAAATGGAATGTGCTCTCCTTCCGATCGCACATCTCCAAATAGCATTGTATCTGTAAATTTGTCTTTGGGTTCTCCTTCGGCAAATGACAAAAGGGTGAATAGTGACAAGACAGCCACAAAAATTATGCTTTTCATTACTAGTTGATTTGGTAATTGATTTCTTCTGAAATCAAACAAGTGATAAATTGATATTCGGTTTTTTAACTCAGCCTTCTGTGAAGCTGAATAATTTATTGTCAAAAGTAGGCTGAGACCCTCAAGCTGACAATCCCCAAAAATTGGTATTTAAAAACGGATAATGTCTGTCTTTTCAATATATACAACACCTTTATCCTCAATAGTTATGAAAGGGGTGGACCACGAAGTCGCTGATCGTTCGCACTTTTGAAGCAATAAAGCTGAACGACCCGAACAGAAACAACTTTGTATGAAGGACGAATGACCTCCATGTCTGGCAAAGGCGCGGAGTTGTCAAAGTAATTGTGAAAGAAAGCCTGATAAAACTGATACTCAGCATGTGAATGCCGGTGTGGTAATTTGCTTTCAGCCTCGCGATCAAACGGGTGAGCATGCTGTATCACCACTCCATTCGAAAGCAAATGAACATGCATATTGCTAATGGAGTTAACCAGCAAAATGAGATAAACCGGTAAAACCAGAAGAATAAATACTTTTATATATTTGCGAAGCACCATCATGCCGCTGCAAATATAAGCGATGATGGATTAAGTAGAATCAATCTAAATAAAAAGCGACAGAAATTTAACATACAATTGGGAAAGAAAAAGATCGATATTGATTTATACAGTTACGGTGAATATACCGAATGGGATCGCAACAGCCGAAAACTACCGAAAATAGTCAACATTTCGCACACCGTTCAGGCTGACATTGGAACTGAATTTGGCTATGTTTTGAAAATAAAACGAGGAAAGGGCAAAAAGCTGGAATTCAAAGTTATTCATCCACCATTTAAAGACGAAAATGGTGTCGTGATGGACGACTTTACAGGCGAATATTACATCAATAGCAACGACTATGAGTTCTTTTTAGGCGATTGCATCTGGGAACCACTGAACGACAAACTTGGCCCGTGGCGATTAATCACCTACCTCGATGGGCAGGTGATTGCTGATAAAACACTCCAGTTGGTTCGAAAAGAAAGCTAATTAATCTTCTTTCTCAATCAATTTTGCAAGTTCTGCATACGCTTCGTCGCAAACAATCAGCAAATCTTTACCGATGCTCTGATAGTGTTTTTTTATCAACTTGGGGTTGTCTTTCCCGTCCGGGTGATTGACTCTGCTTATGAGATCTTTCCGCTTGGTCATGATCTCATCCACAATCTTGAAAGCTGCCTCTTTATCTGCATTTTCAAAAGCATTGATATACTGAAAATTGTCAACAACGACTAAGGATACTAAATAGTCAATGTCTTTTTTTAAATCGCGAACGCTTGCCATAATTAATGTATTTCTGAAGTTAATGGATATTTGATATGCTCAACATTTGTTAAAATTGCATTGACTGAACCAACCAATATTTCGGTTTCAACTTTTACCGGTATTCTATTCTGGTCGGCTGTAAACCACACGTTCATATACTCTCCATCGGGGAAAAAATCACCACCCAACAAACGAATGATTATATGATGGCAATGGAATTTTCTTCCATTGCGGGTTTTCACAACTTCTTCTCCCCGGTAACGAAAGTACAAATCTTCCGTCTTGTTATCAACCAACATCTTAAAATTAACCTGAGCATTTTTTTTCAGACCGTCAAAGTTAAAATTCCGAAAATCATAAACCGTATTCAGCATGTCCGAAACGGTTGGTTCCCAAACAAGCGTATCTCGAATAAACGGCTGATCTTCACGCTTGATAAAGGAATAGATTTTTCGGGCACCATCGTTAAACTGATACTCGTGAACAGTTGAGCTTTTAGCATGATTCACTTTTCGAATAAAATAATCAGGCTCGAAGTTTGAAAAATTCACCCGACTGATAAAGGTATCGCGAACCGTATAAAAAAAATCGTAGGCTTTGTACGTTTTACCGATTGCTGAGAAATGCCACATCTTCTTTTCATTCACCTTCACAGTATCCGTGCTGAAGATAACCTCTCCGGCATTTATCCAGATAAAATGCCAATTATAATAAGCTCCGTAGGTTAATTGCTCCTGAGGGACAAAAGCCGTTTGCGCTTTGCCCGGTTGGCCATTCAGGAAAAAAGCATTAAAAAGGAGAACGCTGAAAATTGCTGCTCGAAGAGCGCTGTGTTTTTTTGCTTTTATTCTTCGCATCTTCTTTTGGCTTGTCTTCGTCAATCAACTCTTTTTCATATTGAACTAAAGGTAGATTCCAGGTTTCCCGAACTTCAAAGTTCGAACGCAATTTCAACACTTTATTGTAATACATAACCTGCTCGGGCTGAATATCTTCGTCGATGTTTCCAGTATCCCACCTGCCATTGTTATTGCGATCAATAATCAAACGAATCTTATACTTATCGGGATTCAGGTATGGAAATTCAATCTCTCCATCTTTATCAATCCCAATTTGTTGTAATACCTTTTCTTTATCTGAGTTATCAAGCAGTTGCACAATTCCATGATCAGTTATTCCATTCAACTGCAAAATGATCTTTGCATAATAACCTTCTTCCTGAATCGTAAACCTTTTATTGAGCTCGTTTGTCGGATGACCGTCGTAATTGTACGCAGCAGCCGAATCAATAAAGAGCCGGTATGTTTCCATAAACTCCCATGGATACTGGATGTAGAACTTCCGTATCGAAGAAGAGTCCTGCCACATTTCAAATTCCAATTCTTCCTCAAGGGTATCTACTTGCTGATACAAATGCACCGCCGACCAATCAAACGTTCTTAAAGGCTCAGGAGCTTCCAGTTTAATATTCCGATAGATATCGAAGCCACTACTTTTTGTATTCTGTTTAAATGAAATATGCGGGATCGGCTCCGGTTCTTCCTCTTCTTCTTTTTTCTTGCGTCTTTTCCTGCTGGTATCCTCCGGTTTGGTATAATTAAATTCCAGTGTATCGTGCTTCAGTACCAAATTACTCAAGCTGTCAGCTACCAAATAGCTCACATCCATCAATAGTGAGTCAGTGTGACTTAAAACGGTATCTGTCAGCCAAATCATCAACGAATCTCTGGTCGGATTAAACTCAATATAACTCCAATCTTCATTCGTCGGTTCTGGCTTTAACAGCTCAACACGAAAAGAATCGCTTAATGTTTCGGTGAAGTAAAGATTAATCAGATTAGCCTGATCACGACTGTAGCTGTCAATGTACTGATCGAAAAATTCCTCATCAAAAAGCATCAGAAAGAAAGGCGTTTCCAATGCATTTCTTCGCTTGGTTTTAATGCTTAAGGTATCGCCGGAGATTGTATCAGTCTGATAATTTGGAAGATTCAAATCCTGAGGAGAAATCAAGGTGTCCAAAAAAGCAATCCGCTCCAATGGTTGATTATAAGTCAGTGTATTATCTTCATCGACCAAGGCATACAAACGGTATTCTCCGGGAGCAATATTGCTGATTACAAAAAACCCATCTTCGTCAGTTGTTGCAATATAATTCGGAAATGTATCTTTAAAAGCTTCCAGGTTATCGGTAGCATGCATCATAACCACAGCCCCTTCAACAGGCTCCAGATTTTTCGCATTCTTAACATATCCACCAATCATCAAACTATCAAAATCAGCCCCGGTACTAAACGCAAAACGAAAATCCTCCAGCGGGTTTTGTTCATTATTATCAACAATTGCACTTTTAAAATCAAGCGAGTAAGTTGTGTTTTGTTGCAGCGAATCTCCTAAGTCAATAATTAGCGTTTTCGACTTTGTCCGAATCATAGGACGCTCTTTTAAAGGAGGAGAAACCACAAGCGCTTCTCTTAATTTATCAACAACGACAAATTCGTTAAACGTCAGACTGATCTCGTTGCCATCAAAATTTATAGCGTTAAACTCAGGTCCCGTTTTAATAACATTGGGCGGTATCGAATCCTTTGGACCTCCGGTAGGCATTCCCGGGTTAGCACACGATGTTGTGAAAACCAGATACGCCACATAAGTCAATATGAGTATGGGGAAAATTTTTCTCATAGTTCTAAAACCTGAACAAACATACTAATTTCAGAATGATTTGCTGACTTGTAATTGTTAATTATTCCACGGTTACCGACTTCGCCAGATTTCGTGGTTGATCAACATCGCAACCTCGCATAACTGCAATGTAATATGCAAAAAGCTGAAGCGGAATAACTGCTAGCAAAGCAGCAACTGCCGGGTGCGACTCGGGAACTTCGAATAAGTCATCAGCCATTTTTCGCAATCCATTGTCTCCTTCGGTTACAACCGCAATGACATTTCCCTTGCGAGCCTTCACCTCCTGAATGTTGCTTACAACTTTCTCGTAATAGCTATCCTTAGCCGAAACCACCACCACCGGTAGATTATCATCAACCAGGGCTATTGGACCGTGTTTCATCTCTCCTGCAGCATAACCTTCGGCGTGCATGTATGAAATCTCTTTCAATTTTAGCGCACCTTCCAAGGCAACCGGGAACAGATATCCGCGCCCTAAATACAGAGCATTAATCGCGTCTTTATATTTTTCAGCCACCTCCTTGATATGAGGATGGCTCATCAAAATCGTCTCTATTTTAGCCGGAATTTCCAACAGCTCGGCTATGAGCATTTCATAGAACTCCTGATCAATTTCACCACGTTCTTTAGCAAGCTTAAATGCCAACAAGGTAAGCACAGTAACCTGAGCTGTAAAAGCTTTCGTGGAGGCCACTCCAATTTCTGTTCCGGCGTGTGTATAAACTCCGGCATCGGTTTCACGCGCAATACTTGAGCCAACAACATTGCAAATACCTATGATGAGCGCGCCTTTTTCTTTCGCCATTTTCAATGCTGCCAGGGTATCGGCAGTTTCGCCGCTCTGGCTAATAGCAATAACAACATCTCCCTTGTTGATAATGGGTTTTCGGTATCGAAATTCTGAAGCATATTCAACCTCAACAGGCACCCGGGCATATTCTTCGATGAGATACTCTGCCACCAAAGCTGCATGCCAAGATGTTCCGCATCCAATAATAATGATCCGGTTGGCCGAGACAATTTGTGGAAAAACATCAATCAAACCACCCAGATTTATGTCGTTTTGATTTGGCCGGATGCGACCTCGATAGGTATCGGATATGGTTTTGGGCTGTTCGAAAATTTCTTTCAGCATGTAATGCTCAAAGTCGCCCTTGTCCAAATCACCAATGCTCAAGTCAACCTTGGTAATTTTAAAGTTGGCCGGGTTATTCTGCACCGTTTTTAGGGTCAGGCTATTTTTCTCGATAATAGCCACGTCACCATCATTCAGGTAAATCACACTATCAGTGTATTCAACAATCGGGCTGGCATCCGAAGCTAAAAAATACTCTCCTTGCCCAATACCAATTACCAAAGGACTCCCCATCCGGGCTGCTATAATCCGATGTTTTTCGTCCTTGCAGATAACAACGATACCATAAGCACCAACGACTTTCGAAAGAGCCAAACGAACAGCTGTTTCTGCATCTTCAACCTCATCTAGCTGATAGAAATATTCAATCAGGTTAGCCAGCACTTCCGTGTCGGTGTCCGATTGAAATTCAAATCCTTTCTCCGTAAGATCTCTCTTTAGCCTGGCATAGTTTTCAATAATGCCATTGTGCACCAAAACAAAGTTTCCATGCATCGATTGATGTGGATGAGCATTTTCATCATTGGGTTCGCCATGTGTTGCCCACCGGGTATGGCCTATTCCGATACTCCCCTCAACATTTTTATCGGCAACAAAAGCCTCCAGTTCACTAACTTTCCCTTGACGTTTATAGACGTTTAATGTACTGTTATAAATAGCAATACCGGCGGAATCATATCCCCGGTATTCTAATCGCTGCAACCCTTTGATAAGGATCGGATATACATTTTTATCGCCAATATAACCAACTATTCCACACATATTTGTTTCTGTTAATTTTTCGGTGGAACCGATTAGTAAGCGCTAATTCAATTTTGTGTAAGTCACTCCCAAACGAATTCCAACATGACTAGTTGAACCCTTTAAAACGACCCTTCGCGTCTGTTCATTTTGATAAAGAGTAGAAAGATAAAATCCATCATTTGTAACCTCTTCATTTTCGAGGATTGCTTGCAAATGATTCGTGATATTGAATCTATAGGTCGCATCTTCCGCATAAAAAAAGCCTCCATACAAATTCGGGGACACACCATAATCATAGGGAAAATATAAATATCCATCTTCACCTGGCTGATAGGTTTCATTTATTGCAAAAAGCGCGAGCTTAGGTGGAACAGAATAGGTTTGATAATCTGAAGCTATAGTATCCACCTGAAATATCAATTGTGCTTTATTGATGACATAATCCCCGTATTGAACGGAATCTTTCCAATCATCTAAGTTTGGAATATTAATTTTCGCCCTCAGCCCACCGAGTGTTTGTAAATAGATCAAGCTGTCGGGTTCGCTTTGATTCGCTCCCAGTTGATCAGCAAATGCAGTGCCTGAATAATCGTGCGTATAACTGCTGATACGAGCAGAACTTGAATTGATGCCATAACTAAAGGTGTATTGCTTGATCAGGGTGTCTGTTTCTGCTTCATGATCGCTATAGTATAGCGTTAAATTAGATCCCGCAGCGAGAGTTGAAATTCGAACTAAACCGCCCCCGTCTTCGATATCCTGTGGCTCAACATAAAATCCTTTAAAAAAATCTAAAAAGGTGTCGTTGTTAACCATTTTAGTAGAATCGGCATTGTACAATTCCTCTGCTACGCTATCATCCAACCTGATTGCCAATTCCTGAACAAGTGTATCTGTACCGGTAGAGTCCAATTCAAGTTTTGGAATGAAATCCAGCTCTCCTACAGGAGTTGAAGATGCCAGCGATTTCAAATCAACATCTTGGTAATAGGAGTAATCACTTGCTCCTGCATCCGACAAAGTATCAATGTAAATATCTTCTTGAAGCTTATATACTTTCAGACTTTGAGTTGTTATGGTATCGCCATAAAATTCTTTATACAAAAGATATAAAACGACAGAATCAAGCTGTAATGTATCAGCATAACCAGGATATCCGGGAAGCCGAACATGAAACGCCATGTCTGCAGTTGTTTTTCCAAAAACCGGATCGTTGAATGTACCAAAAACATTGTAGTTTGGCTCATCGGTCTTCAGTGGACCATCTTTTTCAGTAAACGCTTCTATTGATTCGCTATCGACACTCTGTCCAACTGTTTTTAAATCTGATCCGGGCAAAAGTTCCATCCCTGTTCCATTCGGATCGTCCTTACAATTCCACAGCGTAAAAGCCAATAGCATAAAAGCTACGGCCAGCTTTACTGGTTTTATCTGCTTTCTATTCACGTAAACATTGTTTTTCAGCTCTTGAAAACTTACAGCACCTTATCGTAAAAATCGTTATAGGCATCGATGTAAGTCTCTTCAGACTGATAATTTAAAAATAATTTGTTTTTGTCCTGAACGTACGCGGCCAAATTTGGATCAATTTCATCACTGCCTTGAATGACAGCATCTGCATATTCAATTCCAAGTTTTGACATGTTCTCATAGGTTGGCTCATCAAGGAGTTTAAGATCTTCCTCGGCTACACCATCCAACAAAACATTACGCTTTGTATTTGGACTTAACGAATTCTTAAAGTTTTCATTGTATAGCGAGTAAACAACTTTTGAGTTGGCGAATAACGGATCGTTATGATACGCTTTCTTAATATAGAGAGGGACCAGAGAGGCTAGCCATCCATGACAATGAATGATATCGGGAGCCCAGCGAAGTTTAATCACAGTTTCCAACACGCCACGGGCAAAAAAAACAGCCCGTTCGTCATTGTCTTCAAATTCTTTTCCTTTTTTATCTTTCAGAATCTCCTTTCGGTGAAAATAATCCTCATTATCAATAAAATAAACCTGCATCCGGGCCGCCTGAATAGACGCTACCTTAATAATAAGTGGGTGATCTGCATCATTAATTACCAAGTTCATTCCTGATAAACGAATGACTTCATGTAATTGATTTCTACGTTCATTAACACTACCATACCGTGGCATAAATGTCCGAATCTCGCGACCTTTTTCCTGTATCCCCTGAGGCAGATACCTAGACTTTACCGACATTTCTGATTCTGGGAGGTAGGGTGTAATTTCCTGAGAGATAAATAGTACTCTTTTCTTTTCCATTGAAAATTTGATGAATTTGATTGTGCAAAATTAGTAAAAATATCGCTAACATTCAATTTTATGTAATTACCAGAGTCTTAAAAAAACTTAAGAACTCGACTATCCTATGTTTTGAATTATTTATTTACTTTTGCACCGTTAATTTTATTGCTGTATGCTGGTTGTAAAGGAAATAACAGAATTGCAAGCGATCATTGATCACGAGAAAAAAGAGGGTAAAACGATTGGTTTTGTTCCGACTATGGGTGCTTTACACAATGGACATATTTCATTGGTTGAAACAGCCACACAACAGTCAAACTATGTGATTGTTAGCATCTTTGTGAACCCCACTCAATTCAATGATAAAAAAGATTTAATTAATTATCCGAGAACTCTGGAAAGAGATTTAAAATTACTGGATAAAACTTCCTGTAATTTAGTGTTTTCGCCTGATACTAATACGATGTATCCTGAGAAAGACAACCGACAGTTTAATTTCGGACAGCTTGAAACAGTTATGGAGGGTCAGTTTCGACCGGGGCATTTTAACGGTGTAGCGCAGGTTGTAAGCAAGTTTTTTGAAATCGTAAAACCAGACAAAGCTTTTTTTGGGCTGAAGGACTTTCAACAGCTTGTAATTATAAAAGCTCTGGTAAAACAGTTAAATTTGCCCATTGAAATTGTGCCTTGTCCAATTGTCCGTGAAAACGATGGGCTAGCCATGAGTTCTCGAAACCAAAGGCTTACAAAAGAACAAAGACACAATGCCTCACATATTTATAAAACGCTATGTGAAGCTCGGAACAAAGCCCACACAATGAGCGTAAAAGAACTTAAACAGTGGGTTGCAGAAACAATTAATCAGAATGAATTTCTGGAAACGGAATATTTTGAAATATCTGATGATGAAGAACTTAACCCAATTAAAGACTGGAACAGCCCACTAAACAAAGTTGGATGCATAGCTGTTCAGTGTGGTGAGGTTAGGTTAATTGATAATATTGTATTTGAATAAAAAATTACAACATGTTTATTGAAGTTTGTAAATCGAAAATACATAAAGTAAGTGTTACTGAAGCGAACCTGCAGTACGTTGGAAGTATCACAATTGATGAAGATTTAATGGACGCTGCGAATCTTATTGAAAATGAAAAGGTTCAGGTAGTAAACATTAACAATGGAGAGCGTTTGGAAACCTACGTTATCAAGGGTAAACGAGATTCAGGTGTTATTTGCCTGAACGGTCCGGCAGCGCGCAAAGTTGCCGTTGGCGACGTCGTTATCATTATTTCGTATGCAACCATGGATTTTGAAGAAGCTAAAACATTTAAACCCAGCTTGGTTTTCCCCGACATTGAGACCAACAAACTCGTTTAAAAGAGTTAATAATCATATTTTAAACCTCAAGGCTTTTTTTAGCTTTGGGGTTTTCTTATTTTTACTGAATATCCTTCAGCCAAATTATGAATGAAATTACGGGTAAAATCCATCACTCCTTCGACGATTTTTTTGAGACCTTAAAATCTTGGAAAACAACGAATCAAAAGCTTGTTTTCACCAACGGATGCTTTGATCTGGTGCACCGTGGACATATTGATTCTTTAGTGAAATCTGCGAAATTTGGCGACAAATTGATTATTGGCCTCAACACCGATCATTCGGTCAAATTACTAAAGGGCGAAACACGTCCCCTCGTCGATGAAGAGTCGCGAGCCATCCTGATGGCTTCGTTGCAAATGGTTGACGCCGTAGTTCTCTTTGACGAAGAAACCCCCTACGAACTCATCAAAGCCATTCAGCCCGATGTGTTGGTGAAAGGCAATGAATATAGCATTGAAGAAATTGCCGGACACGATGTGGTGCTGGCCCGCGGAGGAAAAGTAGAACGAATAGAGCTCACCGACGGATTTTCCACTTCCGCATTAATCGAAAAAATAAAAAAACTCTGACCATGGCCAAAGTAAAAACGGTTCACGTTTGTCAAAACTGTGGTAGCCAATCGCCCAAATGGGTTGGACGCTGCACCAACTGTGGCGAGTGGAATACTTTTGTTGAAGAAGCGGTGGTGAAAGAAACAAAAAGTCCGCTAAGCTCGCGAACTGCAAGCGGCTCAAAACCGCAAAAGCTAAATGAAGTCAGAACAGAGCAAACCCAACGAATTGACTGCTGTAACCGAGAGCTGAATCGCGTATTGGGCGGCGGCCTGGTTCCCGGCTCATTGGTTTTGGTTGGTGGCGAACCCGGCATTGGGAAATCCACGCTGGTTTTGCAAGTTGCCCTTGATTTAAAATCGAAGAAAATCTTATATGTTTCGGGAGAAGAAAGTATTCAGCAAATTAAAATTCGTGCCAACCGACTAAAGCGCGAAAACGACAACTGCTATTTTTTAAGCGAAACATCATTGGAGAATATCCTGACACATTGCGAACACCTGGAGCCGGAAGTACTGATCATCGACTCCATTCAAACAGTAGCAACAGCACATATTGAGTCATCGCCGGGATCAGTCAGCCAGATTCGCGAGTGCACCAATGCCATTTCGAAATTCTCCAAAGAACGCCAGATTCCGGCCATATTAATCGGCCATATCACCAAAGAAGGAAGCCTGGCAGGCCCCAAGGTGTTGGAACACATGGTAGATACCGTTTTGCAGTTTGAAGGTGAAAATCAATATCTCTACCGAATACTGCGATCGATAAAAAACCGCTTTGGCTCCACCAGCGAACTGGGTATTTTTGAGATGAATAACGAAGGAATGCGCGAAGTCACCAATCCATCGGAACTGCTCATAAACCGAGACCACGAAGGGCTGAGTGGAACTGCTATTTCCGGAGCCATTGAAGGAAATCGACCTTTGCTGATTGAAATTCAGTCGTTGGTTAGTACTGCTGCCTACGGAACTCCACAACGCTCATCCACCGGCTTTGACCTACGACGACTGAATATGCTACTGGCTGTATTGGAAAAACGCGCTGGTTTTAAACTGGCTTCTAAAGATGTGTTCCTGAATATTGCCGGAGGTATTAAAGTGGACGACCCGGCAATCGACCTCGCCGTGATCTCTGCTATTCTATCGTCCAACTTCGATTTGGCGATCGACAAAAAACTTTGTTTTACAGGGGAAGTAGGGCTATCTGGCGAAATTAGAGCTGTGAACCGACTGGAACAACGCATCGCTGAAGCCGAAAAACTGGGAATGCAAAAAATATTCATCCCAAAAAACGGAAAAAGCCTCAACCTAAGTAAATTTAAAATTCAAATTGAAGAAGTAAATCGGGTCGATGATTTCTTCAAAAAGCTTTTTCGGAAAAACTAAAAGCAGATACTTTTTCATAATTTTAATCTTTTCCCAAAATAAGCTATCCAAAAAATGAAAGGGAATTCTAACTTTGTCAAGCTATTAAAGAAAAACATGCAACGAATAACTTTCTATTTTTTTGTTTTATTATTGACTTTCGGGAGTTTTGCCTGTAAAGAAAAAAAAGGCTATCCAAAGCCTGACAATCTGGTGAGCGAAGAAAAAATGGTCGATATACTTTACGACATTCATCTTGGTGAAGCATATTCCGAAAAATTTCGGTATTCCGGCGACACCACCAAACTTGAATCGAAAGACCTCTATTTTTCAATATTGGAAGAACACGGAATGCAAGACTCTATTTTTGCTGAATCGGTGGTGTATTACTCCAGCATGCCTAAAATTTACGCCCGGATTTACCAGCAGGTCATTGATCGGTTGAAGATGCTACAAGAAGAGAGTAACAAGAAAGAAGAAGTTAACATTCAACCCGAAAAATGAAAAAATATGCAGCTCACTACCTGTTTCCTGGCGATAGAAACCCAATTGCAAAAGGAATAATCAAAGTCGACCCAAGCGGCCTGATTCTCGAATTAATTAATCCCGTTAATGGGCTGAGCGAGCAGGAAGGCATGGAGTTTCATAACGGAATCATTTGCCCCGCATTTGTAAATGTTTTTCACGAATTTGAAGATGAGCGTTTTTTCAGAAAATTCCCTTTGTTGCAAAAATATAATCACCTGAAGCCGGAAAGACTCAATACCGAAAAAGATATTTTGTCGTGGATTAAAGCGATTCAACGTGAAAACCTACAACTAACACTTGACGAGCTAATCAGAATCTTCACCCTCGATGCAGCTAAGTCCATTAAGCTCGAAAAGGAAGTCGGCAGCCTCGAAAAAGGGAAACGCCCCGGCTTAATGTTGATCTCCGGAATGGATTATCGAAACCTCCGGCTTTCTGAAAAGAGCTATTTGAAAATGCTGATCTAATCAATTTCGTATTGATTAAATATTTCGTATTTTCGGTTTTCTCAAATCAAACATAACGTACAACCCATGACTTATGTAGCTGACAACAATCGGTATAACTCGATAGAATACAAACGATGTGGGAAATCGGGACTAAAACTACCCGCGCTATCGCTTGGCCTTTGGCACAACTTCGGAGGAATTGATATTTATGAGAATGGCCGTTCCATTCTGCGTCACGCTTTCGACAAAGGAATTACTCATTTCGATTTGGCGAACAACTATGGTCCTCCATACGGATCGGCCGAGGAGAACTTTGGCAAAATCATGCAACAAGACTTCCAACCCTATCGAGACGAGATGATTATTTCAACCAAGGCAGGCTACGACATGTGGCCCGGCCCCTATGGCAATTGGGGCAGTCGAAAATACTTGTTGGCTAGTCTGGATCAAAGCCTGAAACGAATGGGACTGGATTATGTAGACATCTTTTACTCGCACCGACCAGATCCGGAAACCCCACTGGAAGAAACACTGATGGCGCTTAATCAAGCGGTAAGGCAAGGAAAAGCATTGTACGTCGGCATTTCAAATTACCCGGCAGACCGCGCACTGGAAGCTGCTAAAATACTTCGCGAGCTGGGAACTCCACTACTTATTCATCAGCCCAAATATTCGATGTTCGAGCGTTGGGTCGAAGATAAACTTCTTGATGTCCTGGAAGAGGAGGGCGTTGGTTGCATTCCATTTTCGCCACTTGCCCAAGGTTTGCTTACCGACAAATACCTCAATGGTGTCCCGGAAGGATCGCGAGCCAACCGGGCTCATTTTCTGAAGCCTGAAATGGTAGAATCCTCAATCAACAAAGTACAAAAGCTCAATAAAATTGCAGGGCAAAGAGAGCAGAGTTTGGCTCAAATGGCTCTGGCGTGGATCTTAAAAGACAAGCGCATCACCTCAGTCCTGATCGGAGCTAGTTCAACCAGCCAGCTGGATGATAACATCAAAATGTTGGATAAAACTCAATTCTCTGATGATGAACTTACTCGCATCGATGATATTCTGAAAAGCTAGAATGTAAAAAGTGTCTGGAGCAACCATTTAAAGTACAATGAAGACAATTTATTTCTTAATATTGACTGTCGGATTGAGCTCGCTGTTAACACAAGCTCAAAATCAAGCTCCTGACCCCAATTTTATAGAAAAAATAGCTCGACAAGAAAAACAAGGTTGGTTGAAAAAAATGCGGTTTGAGGAAGCAACAGATTATGCCAACTATGATCTGACTTTTCAACGCATGCAATGGAGAGTCGATCCGGCGGTTCGTAAAATTGAAGGAGCCATTACCAGTTACTTTCACCCCGTGGTTGACGATTTCAACAGCATCAACTTCGATGCCTATTCCGACATGCAAATTGATTCGGTTTTTTACCACGAACAATGGCTGAATTTCACACACGAAAACAATCAGCTAACCATCGTTTTTCCCGAAACAATTCCCCCTCAACAAACCGATTCGCTGACCATTTGGTATCAGGCTGTTCCTCCGTCTGAGGGATTTGGTTCGTTCGAAACATCAACAACCTTTGGCGGAAATCCGGTTCTTTGGACACTTTCGGAGCCCTATGGAGCGATGACCTGGTGGCCTTGCAAACAAAGCTTGGTTGACAAAATTGATAGCCTCGAAATTCAGGTTACCTGCCCCGAAGGTAATAAAGTAGGCAGCAATGGCAAGCTGATTTCTGAAACAAGGATGGATGGTAAAACAAGGATGGTTTGGAAACATAACTATCCGATTGCCACTTACTTGGTAGCCATTGCTGTGACGAATTATTCAGAGCTTTCTGTTTATATGATACAAGAGGAAGACTCTATTGAAATCCTCAATTACGTTTATCCGGAATATCTGGAAACAGCAAAAGAACGAACAACCGATATGCTTGATATTATGGAGCTGTTTAATGAATTGATTGGAGCCTATCCGTTTGCTGATGAAAAGTACGGGCATGCTCAATTTGGCTGGGGGGGTGGTATGGAACACCAAACCATGAGTTTCATGAACAACCTTAATTTTAGCTTGGTAGCTCACGAAATGGCACACCAGTGGTTTGGCGATTGCCTCACATTAGCCAGTTGGCAAGATATTTGGCTCAACGAAGGATTTGCGACCTACCTCACCGGATTGAGCTACGAGCATTTAATTGATGGAAACTATTGGATGACTTGGAAAAAGCAACAGGTTGACAAAATAACCGGACTGCCCAATGGCTCTGTTTTCGTCACCGATACAACCGCCATCAACACACTTTTCAGCTCTCGCCTGTCCTATTCAAAAGGAGCTTATTTGCTGCACATGCTGCGTTGGGAATTAGGTGACCATGCTTTTTTTGAAGGATTACAAAACTACTTCAACGACCCCAATATTAAGTATGGTTTTGCCTCACAGGAAGATTTGGTCAGGCATCTTGAAGCAGCAGGTGACACAAGCCTCACCAAATTTTTCAACGATTGGTATTATGGCGAAGGATATCCAAGTTTCGACATCGCTCACTTTACCGACAATGGCAAATACAAGGTCACGCTCAAGCAAACCACATCCGACGAATCAGTTGATCTTTTTGAAATGCACGTACCTTTACGGCTCTGGAAAGACGGCGACAGCGCGGATGTTCGCTTACATCAAACAACCAATCCACAAACCTTCGAGCTAAACGAAAAGCCCGATTCAATTCAATTCGATCCGGATTTATGGCTGATCAGCAAAGGTTCAGTTGTTACATCCGCCGTTGAACTAAGCAATAAGGAACTGAAGCTGTACCCAAATCCGGTGGCGGATGTTTTACACATTTCACTAGCAAACAAGGTGAAAATTGAGCAAGTAAAAATTATTGATTTTGAAGGAATAACCGTTCTGTCGCAAACGAATGGAGATCTTGAAGTTGACGTGAGTCAACTGGCAACCGGTTCGTACTTCATTCAGATAAGAACCAATCAAGGCAATCACCAACAACAGTTTGTGAAAGTGAAATAGCTCAAAAAAACAGTCGGTTTCATCAAAATGTATTAAATTGTCTTAAAAATAAATGTGCGGAATATGCCAACAGTTAAAATAAAAATAAGCCCGAAGATATTCAGCAAAGTATTGGATTTTCTAAGGACGTTTAAAAAAGAGGAGTTGGAATTTATCGTCGACGATGAATTCTACGCAGAAAATAAAGCTTATCTAAATGAAGAGTTAAATGAAGTCCAAGAAGGGAAAGCAACTTATTTAACCCTAAAGGAATTAGAGGACGAGTTAACCAAAGTCATTAAGAAAAATGAAGATCGTCTTTAAAAGAGAATTCGTTTTTAAACTTTCGAAGCAAGTTGACTACATCGCCACTGATTCCGTTTCCAGGGCTCGGAAATTTAATTCTGATTTACTTGCAAAAATACTTACCATTTCCAATCTCCCATACTCATCCCGAAAATCAATTTATTTTGACGATGATAATATTCGTGATCTTATTTTTAAAGGATACACAGTTGTCTACCGGATCACCGAGGAGCAAATAGAAGTTTTTGGGTTGGTGAAATTTCAAAAGGAACCATAGCTAATTTTCACCTATTTAGTCATCCCATTTCACCAATTCCACTGAATTCGGTAACTTCGCCCCATAAAAAAAACAAAGCATATGTTTTCAGGAATAGTAGAAGAATATGGCACGGTAAAAGCCATCGAAAAAGATCAGGAAAATTATCATTTCACATTAACTTGCTCCTTTGTTGACGAGTTAAAAATTGATCAGAGTGTATCGCACAATGGGGTTTGCCTGACCGTTGTGAAAATTGACGACAAAGCAAAAACATACACCGTTACAGCGATCAAAGAAACCCTGCTAAAAACCAACCTCGGTTATTGGGAAGTGGGTACCAAAGTTAATCTGGAGCGCAGTATGATGATGAACGGCCGATTGGACGGACACATTGTTCAGGGGCACGTCGACCAAACAGCAACTTGCACCAAGGTTGAAGAAGCCGACGGAAGCTGGTACTTTACATTTGAATACGAGTTTGACAAAAGCAAAGCACAGCAAGGTTACATGACCGTTGAAAAAGGCTCGGTAACGGTGAACGGTGTTAGCTTGACAGTGGTGAACTCGAAAGACAATTCGTTTCAGGTGGCCATCATTCCTTTCACTTACGAGGAAACTAACTTTCATACTTTTGAGGCTGGAACAGTAATCAACCTTGAGTTTGACATTATCGGTAAATATCTCAGCAAATTAGCAACCTTCAAATAAAAAAAAGCCGGGCAATTGCCCGGCTTTTTAGCTCTCATTCATTCACGCATGAAACACCAATAAAGGTGTTTTCAAATGGAAAATCATTTTTCGCGCAATACTTGGATTGAAAATCCGGGTAATCATATTGCGTTTGTGAGTTGTCAGTGACAAAATATCAACCTCATTATCCTGAATATAGTTCTCCAAAACCGCCAATACATCCTGGCCATGAATCATTTCACAAGAAAGAGCATCATCTTTGTACTTCTGTTTCAACTCTTTCTTCATAAACTGAAGTCTGGTCTTTG
Organism: Sunxiuqinia sp.; assembly: GCF_055140945.1. NCBI lineage: Bacteria > Pseudomonadati > Bacteroidota > Bacteroidia > Marinilabiliales > Prolixibacteraceae > Sunxiuqinia > Sunxiuqinia sp. Next base: position 118,619 of record NZ_JBSQYS010000007.1, on the reverse strand, counting down.
CCAACTCCCCTTCTTCCAGGTCTCCAATGTGCAGACAGGTCGTTTCTGTATTAAACGGTTTCAAAATACCCACTAACTTATCGATTGCAACAAAATCCTTCTCATCAAAATTGGTTGCATAAACGACTTTTTTAACCGAAGCCAGATTTAGTAGCGGTGCCTTTTCGGGGATGACCAACACCGGAACTTCCGCCCGATAGATTACTCCCGCAGTAGTGCTGCCCATAACCGCATCTGAATCCTCTGAAGGACCTTTTATTCCCATAACAATCAATCGTGGAGGATGTAACTCGGTATAAGCTAAAATATCTTCTTCAGGATAGCCCATTTTAACGATCTGTTCCATTTTCACCGTCTCCCAAACCGACTTTCCAACCAGCTCTTTGAGCTTACTCAAAAACTTAGTAAAATCCTCATTAACGGCTTCTTCACGACCTTTCAAATGCTCATAAAGTCCGGCATCAAAAGCCATCACATCAGAGTATGGAATCGTAAAATAATCTGGTTGAGGAATGACATGATAGAACACAACGCTGGAATCCAACTTGTTTGCAATTTCGAAAGCCATTGATGCAGCTTTCAACGAATAACCAGAAAAATCAACCGGAATAAGAATAAAGTTCTCCGACTTCGGCCCCGTCCTTTCTGTTTCACCCAACAACTTGTTTAAAATAGGATAAGCTTTGTTGGCATCTTTGGCATGAATTCGAACCTTCACCCCTGTAGCTACAGCTCCTTGTATCAGGTTGATGTTTTCCAATGAACTATCAATCCCCTTTGCCTCAAGCAACGACCGTAGAACTTCCGCTTTGGAATAAGGCAACAACGCGATGGTTATAATCTTTTCTTCCATGGCTATCAATTTTTAGATGAACTCAGTTACTAATCCATTTTATGGAAATTATCGGCTTTTAGTTTCAAAATTGCGCCAGATTCTGCTGAAACCTATTGCTTAACATATCATCGGCGCGATGTCCAACTTGCATTGTTCGTTGGCAAACAAATTCAACAATCTGCTGTTGTCATTTTTGACATAAAACAGTAAATTTCGATATGAAAAAGACGGCATTAATTACAGGCGCTTCAAAACGAATTGGGAAAACGCTGGCAAGTCATCTGGCCTCAAAGGGATGGAACATTGCCCTTCATTACAACTCCTCAGCCAGGCAGGCAGAAGAATTGGAACGTGAACTGTCGAAACAATTTGCACAAAACAAGTTTGCCATCTTTCAGGCCAATTTAATGGATGAAAAAGAGGTACAACGATTAATTCCTGACGTAATGAAGAAATTTCAATCGTTGGATTTGTTGATCAATAACGCCTCGGTTTTTGACCCCTCGTATTTGAAAGATACGGCTCTGGAATTACTACAAAAGCAAATGACTGTTAATTTTCAAGCTCCGTTTTTGCTAAGTCGAGATTTTGCAAATTATGCCAAGCAAGGATTAATCATTAATTTTGTTGATACCCGGATTACAACGAATAAGTCAAACTTTGCAGCTTACTCGATATCGAAAAAAGCTCTCTGGGAATTGACAAAAATGTCAGCACTTGAGCTGGCTCCAAAAATAAGGGTCAATGCAATCGCTCCCGGAGTAACTTTGCCTCCGGAAGATCAGGATGAAGATTATCTTTGGGAGCTGGCCAAAGAGATTCCGATGCAAAAGCCGGGAGGCCTGGAGCCAATAATCCGCAGCCTGGATTTTATTTTGGAAAACGACCACCTAACCGGGCAGTTGCTTTTTGCTGACGGCGGTGAAAACTTAGGTAAAAACTAATCAATGACTATGGCACGAATTTGCGTTAAGAACCTCTTACTTCGTACATTTATCGGTTTCAATCCTGAAGAACTGATCAACAAGCAAGATGTCATCATTAATCTTGAAATCAAAGTTTCAATACCCGAACAAGCTCTGGAATCTGACGACCCGGAAGGTATTTACGATTACAAGAAAATAACTAAAAAAGTAATTGCTTACGTGCAGGAAGGCCGATTTAAGCTACTCGAAGTATTGACCAAAAACCTACTGGAAATGATTATGGAAGATGAATTGGTGCTTTGGGCAAAAGTTGAAGTAGACAAACCACATGCGTTGCGTTTCGCCGAATCAGTTTCTTTTCAAATGGAATCTGAAAGATGAATACTTGTATCATTGGCATCGGTTCGAACATTGAAGCGGAAAAAAATATTCTGCAAGCGCTGGAGCTTCTAAAAAAAGATCTTCTTATCTTGCAAGTCTCCAAAATGATAAAAACAAAACCGGTTGGTTATACAAACCAGGCTGATTTTACCAATGGAGCAATCAAAATTGAAACAAACTGGTCACAAAAAGAGTTAGTTATATACTTGAAGGGTATTGAAGACCAATTAGAACGCGATCGAACGCAAATAAAATTCGGTCCTCGAACCATTGACCTTGATGTGATGATATGGAACGGTGAAATTGTAGACAAAGATTACTACACGCGTGATTTTCTTCGTCAATCTGCAGCGGAACTGGGCTTTAGCGACTCAAACTAAATTATTAATTTGAATAAATTTAAATACGATGAAAACTCAATATAAACTACTCCCTATCTTGCTAATAATTAGCGCCTTTATCGTTTCATGTTCTAAAAACAATGATCCGGTTATTGACGAACCTACATTCTACACGCTGGAATCGGACGAATATATCGGTTCTATGCAACCCAGTATTTCTAAGCTAATTTTTGCGGCAATGGCACAACAGTTTGATCAGGCACAGGGATTAGCTGATGAAGTAATTACCGATGCCTCATTTTATAAAATCTCGTACCGAACAAGCTTTCAGGGAAAGCCACTTCTTGCTTCGGGTGTCGTTTGCATGCCAGATACCCCGGGCAGTTATCCTGTCATTAGCTTCCAAAACGGCACCTATGTTGAACACAATAAAGCGCCCTCAGTTGACACAGACAGTGACCTTTTCAAACTTTTGAAAAGTGTTTCCACAATGGGCTTTATCGTAGTTATTCCGGATTATCCCGGGTTTGGTGAATCTCAAGACGTTTTACATCCCTATCTGGAAGCAGACAATACCGTTCCTTCAATGATTGACATGCTGAAAGCCACTCGTGAGTTTTCGAAGCGCGCGCATATTCATGCTGATTTAAACAACGATCTATACCTGATGGGATACTCGCAAGGTGGTTGGTCAACCATGCAACTGCAAGACTCGATTGAACAGGCTGGACTTGAAGATTATACACTCAAAGCAAGTTCGTGCGGTGCCGGTCCTTACGATCTCAACTACACGACCTCATTGATTTTGAATCAGGAAACTTATCCCATGCCTTACTTTTTTGCTTATTTGATGCATGCTTACAATGTCCATGAGCAGTTTACAAATGAACTGGATGAAATTTTTGCTGATGAATATGCATCAAAAATTCCCGGGCTTTTTGATGGCGTACAGTCGGGAGAGCAAATAAACGCCCAACTAACCACACAAGTTGACGATCTTCTGCAAGCTGATTATATTTTAGGGTATCAAGACAGTGTTGCCTATGAGCCAATCAGGCAAGCTTTTTCAGCCAATAGCGTTACTGCCTGGGATATTACCACACCTGTTCATTTGTACCATGGTGCTAATGACACCTTCGTGCCGGTAGAAGTATCTCAAAAGCTGAAGGCTGATTTTGATGCACTAAATATATCCCAACAAGTTCAGCTGACTATACTTCCTGACGTCAATCATAAATCGGCGATTCTACCATTCGGCTTTGCCACCTTAAAATGGTTTCTGGAATTGAAGAATAATTAGGCAGAACTGACATTTTTAATACTTTTCCTGAAGTAAAGAGCTTACTTTTGTCGGGTTATCACATTTGGATTATGGATATTCAAACAACCATAAAATTTACACTCAAAAACATCAAAAACCGCGATGCTTTTCCCATTCCTGCACTCTAAACTGAGATTGTAGTTTGATTATTTTTTCACCTAAAATAAGCAAGGAATGGATTTACCTTTTGCAGAAAATTATAAAATAAAAATGGTAGAGCAGATCTACCAAAGTACCCGCGAACAAAGGGAAAAATGGATAGACGAAGCGCATTACAATTTATTCAATTTACGTAGCGATCAAGTTTTTATCGACCTGCTAACCGACAGTGGAACCGGAGCAATGAGCGACCGCCAGTGGGGCGCATTAATGACCGGAGATGAAAGCTATGCCGGATCATCATCTTTTCATCATTTAAAAGATAAAGTTAAGGAGATATTCGGGTTCGATTATTTTTTACCTGTTCATCAGGGAAGAGCTGCTGAAAATGTGCTGTTTTCAGTATTAGTAAAAGAAGGACAGGTAGTTCCCGGCAACTCACATTTCGACACCACCAAAGGACATATCGAATTTCGAAAAGCAAAAGCGATTGACTGCACTATTGATGAAGCATTTGACACTAATGGTGGTCATCCTTTTAAAGGAAATATCGACATCGAAAAGCTGACCAAGGTCTTGGAAAGTCATACCAAAGAGCAAGTTCCCTTCATTATCGTCACCCTAACTTGCAATAGTTCGGGCGGCCAACCGGTCTCAATGCAAAACCTGAGACAAGTAAGAGAAACTGCCGACCAATATGGCATCCCCGTAATCTTTGATTCAGCTCGTTTTGCTGAAAACGCGTGGTTTATTCAGAGCCGAGAAGAAGGGTACGCCGATAAAAGCATCAGAGAAATCGTTGCTGAAATGTATCAATATGCCGATGGAATGACCATGAGTAGCAAAAAAGATGGAATTGTTAATATTGGTGGAATACTGGCAATGCGCAATGAGAATTGGTATAAACAAGCCATGGTTTTCAATATTATGTACGAAGGTTTTAACACCTATGGAGGTATGGCTGGCCGCGATATGAATGCGCTGGCCGTTGGACTTGATGAAGTCACAAGCGGTGATTATCTGGAGAATAGAATCAGGCAGGTTCATTACCTCGGCAACCAACTGATTGATGCCGGAATTCCTGTCCAAAAACCATTGGGCGGACATGCCGTATTTGTTGATGCGAAGAGCTTTTTACCCCGGGTTCCGAAAGAAGAATATGTTGCTCAAACCTTAGCCATTGAGCTGTATTTAGAAGCGGGAGTTCGAGGAGTGGAAGTTGGCACATTGCTAGCCGATCGCGATCCAGCAACAAAGCAAAATCGCTATCCAAAACTGGAATTTTTGCGACTGGCGATTCCGCGCCGAACCTACACCAACAATCACATGGATGTAGTGGCAACTGGCTTAATAAATATTTTTGAGCGAAGGAATAGTATTCAATCGGGATTTCAGATTGTGGAGGAAGCTCCAATTATGAGACATTTCACTGTTAAATTAAAACAGAAATAACTACCATATTCCAACAATGAAAAGTTTTTAAGATAAAGTCAAATTTATTTGGATTAAAAGAACAATTAATTCGAATATTCTTTACATTTGTTACAATCAATCAATTCGAAAACAGAATAAATACTTGTTTTTACTGAGGTAAGCTTGATTCAAGATCTTGAATCAAGCTTATTTTTTTAACAGCTTAAAAGCATGATTCCATTCGTTGTTCAGAAAGCCCGGAATGCACCACAGCATGCACAAGGGCTCAATGGCACGAGCCGCTTCAACTTTACCCAGATCTGCGACATCCCAACCAAACAAGTCCAAAACTTCTTGAACATCCCCTTTCGCTTTGTCACTGTTTCCACAAATAAACATGGTTGGTCTGCCTTCTTCAAACTGCGGATCGACCATTAAGGCACTGCCAACACTATTGAACGCCTTCACAAAATGGATACGAGAATACTTCGCTTGCAGATGTTCCATCAATGAAGAGTTGGATTTGGTAAAAAAGTTCAGAACTCCATTTACCAAGGGCTCTTCACTTATCGGATTGCACGTATCGATCACTGTTTTCTCATGCAAAGTAGCTGCTCCGGCCATGTCGAGCGCAAACTCCGCGGCATTACCTTTTACGGCCAGCACAACCAAATCGCCAAAATGCGCTGCTTCCTCGAAACTACAGACGGTAGCTTTTTCACCAGCCTTTTTTAGCCAATCAACAAGCCGATCCGGATTTCGGGTGCCAATTTTCACTTCAAAACCATATTTTAAGAAGCCATCAGCCAACGCTCGGCCAACGTCTCCTGAACCAATTATACCAACTCGTTTTCTCATCTTATTTAGAATAAACAATAATTACCTGAACTGTTTGTAGTAATACGAATTAATTCGAAATATGGTTTTCAGCCATCCGGAAGATTTGTAACTTCATCCACCTAAAATGAACAGGAATGCAAAAACCAGACTTTTTACAATCAGGCGATCGAATACGAATTGTTTCTCCATCCGGAAAAGTGCAAAAAGATAAAATCGTTCCAGGCATCAATTTGCTTCAGAAACAAGGATTTGAAGTTCTGGTAGCACCCCATACTTTCGGCAATCATTTTCAATTTGCTGCAAAAGATGAAGAACGTTTAAACGATTTACAATTGGCTTTTGACGATCCGGATTGCAAAGCCATTATCTGCGCACGTGGAGGTTATGGCGCTATCCGTATTGCAGATAAACTTAACCTTTCAAATTTTCGGAAACATCCGAAATGGTTGGTTGGCTTCAGCGATATCACCGTTTTGCATGCTCTTTTTCAAAAAGAAGGATTTTGCAGTATTCATGGAGCAATGCCAGCTTTCTTTTTAAAAGAAAATCAACCTTCCGAAAGTTTTACCGAATTGATAAACTTGCTAAAAGGCAAAAGTTCGGATGTGCTTGTTCCTCCTCACGAATTTAACCGAAATGGAAATACGTCTGCCCAGGTAATTGGGGGTAATCTGTCGATCGTTTACAGCTTATTGGGAACGCCTTTGGAACCTCAAACTGATGGAAAGATCCTGTTTATTGAAGATTTGGCTGAATACCTGTATCATCTCGATCGAATAATGCACAGCCTTAAATTGTCGGGGAAACTCGCCAAACTTCGCGGACTGCTCGTTGGTGGATTTACCGACATGAAAGACAATGATTCGCCATTTGGACAAACGGAACTGGAGATTATTCGTGATGCCGTGAAAGACTATGACTACCCGGTTTGCTTTGATTTTCCAGCCGGGCACATTGCACGCAATTTACCCTTGATTTTAGGAGATGATTATGTTTTAACGGTTACCGAAGAAAAGGCACAACTAAGTAGATCATAAAAAAATAAAAAGGAGAACCTGCTGACACGTTCTCCTTCTAATACCTTTTTCGCAACTTGTTCCTATTGAATCGCTTCCGGTTTCTTTCTCCGCTTTTCAACCCACAAATAAATGGTTGGCAACACCAAAAGGGTTAGCAAAGTAGAGGTAATCAAACCACCAATAACCACCGTTGCCAAGGGTCGCTGAACTTCAGAACCCGGCCCCGAGTTAAACGCCATTGGAATGAAACCCAAACTGGCTACCAAAGCAGTCATCAAAACCGGTCGCAAGCGGTCGGCTGCTCCGCTGATCACTGTTTTCTTCAGCGATAGTTTGCTTTCCTTTCGTAATTCATTGATGTGATCCAGCAATACAATTCCGTTCAGCACAGCCACTCCAAACAAGGCTACAAAACCAATACTAGCTGAAACCGACAAATACATTCCGCGCATCCAAAGCAGAAAAACGCCCCCGGATAATGCAAAAGGAAGGTTCAGCAAAATAATCATAGCATAACGCATATTTCCAAAATTGAGGTACAGCAAGCCAATGATTATAAACAACGATAAAGGCACAACCAATAACAAATGATTCATCGCCCGACGCTGATTCTCAAAAGTACCCCCATACTCGAGAAAATAGCCGGACGGAACGTTGGCTTGATTATTTATACCCTGCTGCAAATTGGAAACATAGGTTCCAATATCAATATCTTGAATGTTGACTCCCACAATCAATCGCCTCCAGCCATTTTCGCGCTGAATCTCGCGAGGTCCTTCCTGCGCTATAATTTTGCTTACCCGTTTCAATGGAATAAACTGCCCGTTGGCCAAATGCACCGGAATTTCCTGAATCTGTTGTAACTGTTTTCGAATATCTTCCGGATAGCGCACCTGAATATCAAACCGCCGTTGTCCCTCGTAAACTTGTCCGGCCACTTGTCCGCCAATTCCGGCTTCAATCACTTGCTGCACTTCATCTACATTCAAGCCAAATGAAGCAACTGCTTCACGATCAATTTCAATGGTCAGGTAGGGTTGCCCAATAGGCTGTTCCACAAAGAAATTATCCGTTCCTTCCATACCTGCAACAACTTTCGAAACGGCTTCTCCAATGCGATTTAATTCATCCAAATCTTCACCATAAATTTTTACCGCCAAGTCGGATTTAACGCCACTTGTCAACTCATCAACACGCATTGCAATAGGCTGGGTAAAGTTGTATGCTAAGCCCGGCTCTGTTTTCAGGTAGGGCTCAATTTGAGCAATAATGTCTGGTTTTGATATTCCCTCCCTCCATTCATCAGGGTTTTTTAAAACCACCCACACATCGGTTTGGTGCACGCCCATCCAGTCGTTTGCCAAGTCCGATCGACCGGTTTTGGGAACCACGGTTTTAATCTCCGGAATATCGTTCATCAGCTGTCCGGCAAGCCAGTTGGCATTTTCGATAGACTCTTCCAATGTTACAGAAGGCATCCGCACCTGCTCAACCAATATGGAGCCCTCTTCCAATTCCGGTAAAAACTCACTTCCGAGCCGAAACATGACCACCATGGACAATCCGAAAACTGCCAAAGCAATGCTAAGCACGACCACGCGCTTTTGAATATTCCGTTCCAGAAATCGCTGATAAATTGGCTGCAACCAATTAACCAGCCAATTTTTTCGTGGTTTTACTCCCCGCCTGAAAACCAAGGCAGAAATTGAAGGAATAAAAACCAAGGCTAACAATAGTGACCCCAGAACCGCAGCTGCAACGGTAATTGCCATGGGACGATATAAAATACCTTCCATTCCACTAAAAGTCATAATGGGAACGTAGACCATCAGGATAATCAGCACCCCAAAAAAGATGGGCCGGGCTACTTGTTTTGCCGCCGAAACGATCGTCTCATCGGTAGATTGGCCTTTCTTACTATCGTGTAATCGGCGAATGATATTTTCAACCATCACCACCGAACCATCAACCACCATCCCAAAATCAATCGCTCCTAAACTCATTAAGTTCGCAGCCAAGCCAAACTCGCGCATACCAATAAAAGCAAATAGCATGGAAAACGGGATAACCATTGCCACGATAATCGCTCCTGAGATCTCTCCAAGCATTAACAGCAAAACGACGATCACCAAAAAACCACCTTCTATCAGGTTGGTGGTAATGGTTCCTGTTGTACGTTTAATTAAATCGGATTGATCGTAAAACTTTTCAATTTCTACTCCTTCTGGTAAACTCTGATTGATAGAGGTTATTTTCTCGTCAATCCCTGCAATGACTTCGCGCCCGTTTCCTCCCCGTAGCATCATCACAATTCCGGTGACTACTTCGCCTTTACCGTCGCGGGTTACTCCACCTTGCCTAATTTGTGTCCCCAATTCTACCTCGGCTAAATCTTTAATAAAAACAGGCTTGTTGTCCAGTTTGGTCACAACAATATTCAGGATGTCTTCTTTCTTGTTAATTTGACCAAATCCACGCACAATGTATTGCTCGCGGTTGTGTTCCAGATAGTTTCCACCCGACACACTGTTATTTTGCTCAATGGCACTGATAATATCCTGAATGCCCACCCCATAATTTCGCATTTTACCAGGCTGAATAATGACATCGTACTGCTTAACAAATCCTCCAAAAGAGTTAATTTCGGTTACTCCCTTAACCACTTTCAACTGCGGGGCAATCAGCCAATCCTGTATTTCACGCAGTTCGGTAAGCGAGTAGTTTTCACCTTTTACTTCGTATTGATAAATTTCGCCAAGGGCTGTTGAAATTGGTCCTAGTTGCGGGGCTGATACATCGGGTGGCAACTCATCGGCAATCGACTGTAGACGCTGGCTAACCATCTGACGAGCAAAATAAATATCGGTACTTTCCTGAAATTCAACTGTAACTGCCGACAATCCGAATTGCGAAATAGAACGCACTTCTTTCACATCGGGCAGGCCATTCATAGCGGTTTCAATTGGGTAGCTAACCAGCTTTTCGACATCGTAAGGAGAATAACGCCCGGCCTTTGTAATAACCAACACCTGCACCGGCGTAACATCGGGTAGCGAGTTAATGGGAATCCTCAACAGAGAATAGACTCCCGCTGCGGCCATTAGCACAACCAACGACAGTGCTACAAACTTTTGTCTTACTGAAAATTCGATGATTTTATTGAGCATGATTGAAGTCGTTTTGGTTATTATTCAGCAATTAATTCGTAACGCGAAAGTGCTTTTAAACTAAAAACCTGCGAAACCGCTAGTTCTTCGTCAGCTTGCATGCCTCCACTAACGATGGCAAACTGATCCCGGATTTCGGCAATTTCAATAAATCTCTTTTCAAATGTATTCCCATCTTTCTGCACAAAAACAACTGCCCGATTGCCATCATAAGTCACCGCTTTCAAAGGAACTGCAAAAACTTCGCCCAACGAACTCGTAGAAATTTCCAGCCGAACATTTTCGCCCGGTTTTGGCCATCCATTACTCGAATTGACTTCGATGTTAACAACAACCGATCGGTTATCTTCATCCAAGCCCGGATTCACCGAAGTCACAACCGAAGTCAATCTGTCGTTTTCGTTCTCACGACGGGTAATTTTTACCGAATCGCCGGCAACAATGAAACGTGCATCTTCCGGACTCAGATAGCCGCGGATCAACACTTTTTTCAGGTCAATGATCCGACCCAACTTTTCGAGAGCATTGACCGACTGCCCCAGTTCAACCATTCGCTGGTCTAAACTGCCTGAAATGGGTGCATGAATTTTTAGGGTTGGATCAATTTTCTCGGCACTTTTCAAGGCTTCAATCTCGTGATTTGGAACACCAATGGCTTTCAACTTGGCAAAAGCCGCAATAGAAGCAGCCGTTGCCCGCTGATAGTCTGACATGGCTCGATCTAATTCTGATTTAGAACTGATGGTTTGCTCTACCAATTGCTTCATGCGCTCTAAACGGGTGGTCTGAAATTTTTCTTCGGCAATAGCTTGTAAATACTCGGCTACCAAGTTTCCAAACACAAGGCTTTCAATTTTAAATAGCTCCTGCCCCTGCCTGATGAGTTCACCTTCCCGAACCATCACTGCACTAATTCGTCCATCGATTGGAGTACTAATAATACTGACATGCCCCGAAGCCGGAAAAACAACTCCCGGTGCCAGTAAACTATAATTTTGGACATTGCTCGAAACCTTTGCAGTTTCTATTTTCAATTCGCCTTTTTCTTTATCCGAAAGATGAATCACCAACTTTCCTCCTGAATCACCTGATATTGATGGCGGTGTTTCCGATATTTCGGCCGCAGGTTCGTTTGCAACTTTATCGCCTGAGCAGGATACCAAAAACAACGGCAGTCCGCCGATTAAGATGAACAATAAATAATGTTTGAATTGTATCATGATGATGAATTTTAATAGACTAATTCTTGATCGAGAAATTTTTCCAATTGTGCTAGCTGTAAGTAATAATCGCGCAAGGCTGTGAGGTATCGTTTTTGATTCAACAAATACGTCTGCTGGGCATTAATCAGGTTCAACAAATCGCTCTCACCCAACTGGTAAGCTTTCAAACTCAACTGCTGTAACTTTTGCGATTTTGTGCTCATCGTTTCATTATATCGGTCGATAATCTGCTTGCTGCTTTTATAGCTGTGCCAGGCATGTTCAATCTGCTGCTTCATATCCAATTCAATGGACTTTTGCTGCCATTCAATTTCGGTTTGCCGGGCTTGCGCCATCTCAATTTTCCCTTTTTGCTCAAAAGGCAGCCAAATCGGAATACTCAGTCCAACTTCAAATCCAGTATAACTAAATCCTCCACCGTAATTTTGCTTGTATAAATTGAGACGAATATCTGGCAAGATATTGCTTTTCGCTTCTTTCAGCTTATTGCTTGAAGCGTTATAATCACATAAGGCTGCCATGTAATTGGGCTGCTCCTGCAACTTGGCCAAAGCCTGTATTTGATTAATCTCAACGGGCCGACTTCTTAGCGAATCTGAAAACTGGATGCTATAATTAATCTCCGAAACTTCAAGCCCCATCAGGTAAAACAAACTGTACCGAGCCATGTGCAACAAGCGCTCCGCTTCGCTCAGTACATTTTCGGCCTCTGAGACTTGCAACTCAGCATTTAACAAATCGATGCCGTTGCCCATTCCGGTTTCAAACCGGGTGTAGGCTGCATTGTAAAGTTCATCAGCCAATTTTTTCTGACGTTCTCCTACTTCTTTCAAATGAAGTGCATACAACACTTCGATGTAGCGCGATTTAACCTGCGACTTAATTTCATTTTCCATCGCCTTTATTCGAAATCCTACCGCTTTGGCTTCCTCTTTAACCGCTTTTAGTCGGTAAATAGTGGTTAATGGGAAATCGACTGATTGAGAAATGGTCCATCGTCTTTCTTCGAAGGGGGTGGGCACATCCGGATTGACTCCTTCTTCAAAATAGCTAATTTCGGGTGCTTCAATTCCGGTAAGTGTTCGCCATTCACTTTCTTTCTGCTTCAAGATAGCATTTGCTTGATTCAGATCAGGATTGTTTTGTAAAGCTGAGTCAACCGCTTGTTGAAGGAGTAGCATGTTTTCTTGTGCGCCGGAGACTCCTGCATATAAGACAAATAAAAACACGAAATATTTCATCATAGCAAAAGGAAGTTGATTAAGGGAACAAATGTTTATTAGTATACAAATAAAAACTAAAATTGTTTGATGTAATAAAGTACAAATTTTGTACTTACTATCCATTGAGCTATCTTGTTACATCAATAAACAATAACATGAGTCAGCAAAAAGAAATTGGAAACAAAGGTGAAGCAATCGCGCAAGAGCATTTACGCTCATTGGGGTACCAGATTTTGGAAACCAATTGGCGTGCTCATTATTATGAAATCGATATTATTGCCCAAGACAAAGATGAGTTGGTAATCGTAGAAGTAAAGACACGAAGTAATGATAGCTATGAACACCCTTCGGAAGCCGTAAGCAATAAGAAAATTCGTTTTTTGGTGAATGCTGCCGAAGCGTATATTTTTGAAAAAAACAGCCACTGTGATACTCGTTTTGATGTGATCTCTATTGTATTTTACGGACAAAACTTTGAGTTGGAACATATAAAAGATGCTTTTTATCCAACAGCCTGAAACCTCTGAATATTTCCGTATTTTTGAATCGTTAAATATGATTTGATGAATATCGAAGAGCTAAGAAATTACTGCATCTCCAAAAAAGGAGTGTCCGAAGGGTTTCCGTTTAATGAAACGACACTGGTTTTTAAAGTGATGGGGAAGATGTTTGCCTTAACCAACCTGGAAGGAGATTTGCGTATCAGCCTAAAGTGTGATCCGGAAAAAGCGATTGAGCTTCGCGAACGCTATTCATGCGTGCTACCGGGTTACCACATGAACAAACAACAATGGAACACAATATTGGTCGACGGATCTGTTCCCAATCAACTTATTCTGAATTGGATTGATAATTCATACAAGTTGATTGTTGAAAAACTACCAAAAAAACAACAAGCTGAATTGGCAAAACTTTAACTCAAAATTTATGACCGAATTTGAATTGAAAACAGAATACATCGAACTAATCAAACTTCTAAAATTACTGCGGTTGGTTGAATCGGGAGGAATGGCAAAAACTGTAGTTGAAGATGGCCTGGTTCTGCTAAACGGAGAAACAGAATATCGAAAACGAGCCAAACTTCGAAAGGGTGATGTTATCGAATTTGAAGATGAAACAGTAGAAATAAAATAGAAAAAAGCCGATGAAGGACTCATCGGCTTTTGATTGCTTGTGCGCTTAAGAGTGAATGAAAGAAAAAAAGCTAACCTCGCTTAATCTCTATTTGCTCTTTCAAAAGTACATCATATGCTACCAATAAATCAAGCTTTTCCTACTCCATTAGATGAACTGATCGTTTTGGTGCAAAAACGGTCCAATTTATCACATAAACGAATATTTATTGTTAATAAGGCTAGCTAAATTTGCTGGATACTTAGACATATGTTAGAACTTAAAGTTTAGTCCAACGCCAAACAACTCTTTAAATTGTACGCGTGGACTTCTATCATCAGCACTATCAATCACTCCATTATTATTGGAATCAACAGCGATGTCGACATCGTCATCGTAAATTAGATTTGTAATCAGGTTTGCCGAAAGATAATCGTTGATTTTCATATTAATCAACACATCCCAGTGAATATCTATATTCTCAGGCTTATCCAGGTAATTTGAAAAAAGATCGAGTTTGGTTTCTAAACTCACGTTTTCAACCACGGTTGTTTTAAACTGAGTTTTCAGAAAAGCTCCTAATTCGGTACGGCTCTTTTTCCCCGGATCAACTCCAAATGCTCCTTGATCCGAAAGATCATCATCCGAAACCACAGTCATTTTGCCTGTTAAAGGAGAAACAAAAAGTGAAAACTTATCGTTCGGCTTATAGTCAGCACCCAAGGCCAATGTCAAATATCCCGGAGCCATAAACGTTGAAATGGCATTATCCCGATCCGGATACTTGTATCCATCAGTCATTTGAGTACGAAAGTTAAACAGAAGCGTGTAATATATCTTACCCTTTCCTTTGAGTCCATACTTGGAGCTAAAGTCAATTTTGTCGTCAGTTTTCACCGATTGACTGTCTTCTTCCTTCATCAGACCATACCCCAAATTCAACGAATTTTCCCAACTGACTTTATCTTTCGAATAATTGGCAAAAGCATTAAAAAGGAATGTTCCTGAAGCTGAACTTTTACCTCCCGCAGACCAATTTGAAAGTGAAACTTGAGAAAAGTTGATTGATGCATCTCCTCCAAATGTCCATACTTTTGTTGTATCGTTGTTTGACTGAGAAAAACCGACAAGCGGCAAAAATAATAAGAGAATAAAAAAACGTTTCATAGATTAATTTTGATTCTAAAATTCTGATTACTTCTGAACGTGAACATCCAATTGTGGAAACGGAATATTCAGGTTTTCTTTTGGGAACTCCTTATAAACCCTTTCGGTCATATCAAACTTGAATCCCCAATAATCCGAAGCTTTTGTCCATACACGGACAGTGATATTCACCGAACTGTCAGCCAGCTCACCAAGAACAATAAAAGGAGCAGGATCTTTCAATGAACGAGAATCAGCCTCAATCAATTTTGTGATGACCGCCTTTGCCTTATCGTAATCGTCACCATAGGCAATACCAAAAACAAAATCGACACGGCGTTGCTCCTCGGCTGAGTAATTTTTAATTGAGCCTGTTGACAACCCTCCATTGGGGATCACAATTGTTACATTATCCGGCGTTTTCAAAACAGTATTGAAAATCTGAATTTCACGAACAGAACCGGCATACCCCTGAGCTTCAATATAATCGCCCACCTTAAAAGGTTTAATAATTAAAATGACAACACCTCCTGCAAAGTTTTGCAAGGTACCGGACAAAGCCAAACCAACAGCCAAACCTGCTGCACCCAGAATGGCGATAAAGGAAGTCATCTCAATGCCCATCATACCAATAACAGAAACAACCAGCAGAATTTTTAAAGTAATCCCAAGAATGCTTTTCAAAAATCCACGCAATGAAGGATCAATATTCTTTTTATCCATCATTTTCGACATGGCATTGGTGATTAATTTAATAATCCAAAGACCAACGACTAATGTAATTAAGGCCGCAACCAATTTTATCCCGTAGACAACAATCATTTCAGATATCCATTCAGAAGCTCCGTCGAAATATTCCATAATTATGATTTTAAGTTAATACAGCATTTTAACATCCAATTTACTAATCTTGTTCGAAATATGACGAACTAAAAAAGACGCTCTATGTAAGAACGTCTTCGTTTCATAATTTAAAATTAACGGATCCGTTATGCCATGTGCTCTACCAAACTTAAGGTATCTTTTACCACATGCATTCTTGATATTTCTTCATCTTTCACGTCAATCTTAAAAAAGTCTTCCAGGTAGAAAAGGAATAAAGCCCAATCTACCTGATCAAAATTCAGATCGTCATTAAATGCGGCGTCTAACTCAATCTCTTTTCGAGGCACGCCTGTTTTCCTTAGAACTCTGTACAAAGTTCTTCTAATTGTCTTGTTTTCCATGCTTGTCTAGTTTGTTTCCTGTCCATATTGTTTTCTGGCTTTTTGGACATTAATCTGTTTTGAGATATAAAAAAATCGAACAAATCATTAAACGATTCAAAGATTAAAAAAATAAGGTTAAAAAAAAAACACAACAAAATCCTTCTCATTATGCATGAATATCAACACGATACCAATAAATTATATTCCGCTTTTAATAGACTGTAAACTTCTAAATCGATGAATTTCCGTCGATGCTTCTCTCCTTCACGTTCAATTCCCTCAAACGTGAATCCCAATCGCTTAGGAATAGCAGCACTTTTTTTGTTTCCCACGCCACATCTGATAACGATCCTATTCATTCCTGAACTTGAAAATACATACTCTATCAATCGCTTTGTTGACAGGGTCACAACGCCCTGTCCTATCATTTGTTCGGTAATCCAATAACCAATCTCGGTCTTCATATTAACCCGGTCGGTATCCTTTAGCCCAACCAAACCGGCAAAGCGATTCTCAAACCAAATTACATAAACCTCATCCCGATCGCCCGAATTTGGCGAAGTAACAGACTGAATAAAGTTTTCGGTGTCTTCCTGTGTTTCGGTATCCTGCACAAATGGCAACCACGGCTCCAAAAATTTGCGGTTGCGATCAATGGCTTGAAAAACCTGAAAAGCATGAGAAAATTTCAAAGGTTCCAGTTCTATTTTAGAGTTTACGATCAGCCTCTCCATAATAACGTTTAAATACTAAATTTTTCAAATTTAAGTTTATTAGTTCAAAACATAACAATTTCGTGCCAGTGCCATTATTAATTATATTTGTGCTGAAGCTAAAAAACTACAGAAAGCAATAAACAAACAACGATGAAACAGCTATTATTCGCCTTTTTAATTGCCACCTTTTTTATCCAAACGTCATGTGGTAATGCGACTAAAAAAACATCGAAGGAAACAAAGGTTAAAATTGAAACGGAATACGGAGATCTGATCGTAAAACTATATAATCAAACTCCTCAGCATCGTGATAATTTTATTAAACTAGCCAACGAAGGGTTTTACGATGGCTTACTATTTCATCGGGTTATCAACGGTTTTATGATTCAGGGCGGTGACCCGGACTCAAAAAACGCAGAAGCAGGCAAGCGTCTTGGTGGTGGAGATCCGGGCTACACAATTCCGGCTGAGATTGATTCGTCACTATTCCACAAAAAAGGCGTGTTGGCAGCAGCACGTCGTGGTGGACCTGGCAATCCCGAAAAACGATCATCCGGTTCGCAATTTTACATTGTGCAAGGAACTGTTTTTACTGAAGGTGCCATAGATACCATGGAAATGAAGATGAACATGCAGCGTCAGCGATCGGTTATGCAGAAGTATTTTCAGGGTGCTCAACAAGAGTTAAACCAACTGAAGCAAGCGGGAGATCAGGATCAGCTAAATATTCGGGTTGCCGAAATACGTGAACAGGCCAATCAGGAAATCAGCAAGCTACCACCACTCAAAATTTCGCCCGAACGACGTGAGATTTACACAACTAGTGGAGGATATCCATCACTCGATAATGAATACACTATTTTTGGCGAGATTGTTGAAGGTCTGGATGTGTTGGATAAGATTGCCGGTGTTGAAACCGATCAATACGACCGACCCAACGAAGACATAAAAATGAAAGTGAAAGTTATAGATTGATGAAGCAATTAACACTCATACTGCTACTAATTACTGGATTGAATGGAGCCTCATTTGCCCAAAACAGAATTGTTGAAGTAAAAACCAACCTGGGGACGATGAAGTTTAAACTTTATAACGACACGCCAAAACATCGCGATGCTTTTATTCAACTGGCCAACAATGGTTATTACGACCGGACTTTATTTTATCGTGTCATACACGATTTCCTGATTCAGGGAGGCTCCAAATCGTCGCGAAATGCGCCTGCCGGAAAGCGTATTGGTTATGGCGACCCGGAGCATACGGTAGATGATGAAATTATCGAACACCATTTTCATAAGAAAGGAGCCCTGTGTGCCCCCCGCCAACCCGATGAGGTTAATCCGTTCAAACAATCGGATATTTCGCAATTTTACGTTGTAAAAGGACAAGTTTTTACCGAAGGTCAATTGGACACCCTAGAGATGGTGGTGAACCGACCAATCAAGAAGAAGATTACCAAACAAATCTACACCCCTGAAATTCGGCAAAAACTAAAAAAACTGAAGGAAGAGGAAAAAGTAGACGAGTTTCGGGAAATTGCCGCCCGCGTAAAAAATGACATCGCTTCGCGCTACGAGCTAAATCCGAACACCTTGGAATTCTCCGAGGCACAGCGCAAAGCATATACAACAATTGGAGGCTATCCTGATCTGGATGGGAAATACACCGTATTCGGAGAATGCATCGCCGGACTCGACGTGATTGATAAAATTGCAACTTTAAAAGTTGATGAGAATAATCGCCCGCTAAAAGATGTGGTGATTGAGGTCAATGTGATTGAATAAAACGAGCATGTAAAACTCTCAAACAAAGGAGGATGACTGTGCGCGCGTTCCGTATGACAGCTATAAAAAGCAAACGATTATAATTAGATGAAACGACTAACACAAATATCAATTGTTGTTTGGATTGGACTGCAACTGGCTGGCTGCTCGTCTTCAACACAAAAAAAAGCAGATCAACCAAATGCTGAAAAAACCGAATCCGCAGATACGAATGACGACCAATCCTTTTTACAGTTCATCCCTTCAATCGTAAAAATTGAAAGCTTTGACAGCGGACGTTTTCTGGAAAGCGAAACCGCATTCTTTGTCGACTCCCAAACCATTGTTTGCCGGCTTTCCTTCCTGGAAAATGCTACGGAAGCAAAAATAACTCCTTTCGATGAAGATAAAACGTATGCGATTGCTGGTTATGTCGCGGTTGACCGGATCAACAACCTGGTTTTATTAAGAGCTGAAGGGATTCAACGCAAGCCCATTTCTCTTTATCCCGATGTGGCTCCCAATACGGCCAAAAGCATCTACTTAACCAAACCTCAAAACAATACATTGCCGTTACACAAGGGTAAGGTGCTGGAATACACCACGATTTCCGGATCAAAATTATATCGGGTTGATAACCAGTTTCGATCTAAATCAAACGGTACGCCTGTTTTTGTTTCAAACTACCAAAGTATTGGATTGGGCTTTTCCGAGGTGGTGACCTATGAAAATCAAAACATGGTCATTCCTTCAATATACATTTCCGATTTACTGAAAAAGAAGGTTGCAACGCCGAAAAAGTTAGTCAATCTGCAAACAAAAACCAGCAAGCTGGTGAGCCAGGCCAATAGCAAAATTAAAGGCTTACTCATTGAAACAGACTATGGCAATATTCAGATCAAACTTTTTAATGAAACTCCGGCCTATCGCGATAACTTTATCAGGCTGGTGCGCGAAAATTATTACGACAGTTTGTTGGTTCATCGGGTAATCAAAAGCTTTGGTATTCAGAGCGGTGCTGCAGACACCCGCTATGCCGGACCTGACGATGTAGTAGGATGGAAGGGACCAGGATACAGCCTGCCGGCCCATGTGGTTCCGAAATATTTCCATAAACGGGGAATGATCGGCTCTCCCCGAAAGCCTGATAGAAAGAACAGCAAACGCCGGTCGGACGGCTCTCAATATTATATTGTTACCGGACGCGTTTATTCCGACTCGGAACTGGATGACATTGAAAAGGAAACCGGACATCATTTTACTGCCGAGCAACGCCGGGCATACAAAATTGAAGGCGGTGCTCCTCATCTCGATGGAACTTACACAATTTTCGGACAAGTAGTCAGTGGAATGGATGTAGCCGACCAAATTGTAAAAGTAAAAACTGACGATGATTTCCGCCCGCTAAAAGATATACGCGTTAAAAAAATTACCATTCTGGACTAACTCCCCGTATTTCTTGGCAGCAGGTTTACGATTTCATATCGTTTGATTATCTTTGTCGATCCATTTCAACAGCATAAGAAGATGTTAAACAAAATTAAGCAGTTACAGGAAGAGATTGAAGCACTAAAAGCTTCAACAAAAGAAGAAGTAGAAGAACTTCGTATCAAATACATCAGTAAAAAAGGATTGGTAAGCCAATTGTTTGCTGACTTTAAAACGGTACCTGCCGAACAGAAAAAAGCTGTTGGACAAGCCATCAACGAACTAAAGAACAATGCTCTAAATAAAATCAATGAGCTGAAGGAAAGCTTTGAAAATGCTGACCTGGGAGCTGGCGGTACCGATTTAAGTATGCCGGGCGAGCCCATGCGATTGGGAACACGCCACCCACTGGCCATTGTTCGTAATGAGATTATTGAAATATTCGGACGACTCGGTTTTACAGTTGCCGAAGGCCCTGAAATTGAAGACGATTGGCATGTGTTTTCGGCCCTGAACTTTCCACCGGAGCATCCGGCGCGCGACATGCAGGATACCTTCTTTATTCAGAAAGATCCGGATGTGCTGTTGCGCACACACACATCGAGCGTGCAGGCTCGGGTGATGGAAAAAACACAACCGCCCATTCGGGCAATTTTCCCGGGACGAGTGTTTCGTAACGAAGCCATTTCGGCTCGTGCACATTGTATTTTCCATCAGGTTGAAGGTTTATATGTTGATGAAAATGTTTCGTTTGCCGACCTGAAACAAACCTTACTTTATTTCTCGCGCGAGCTGTTTGGTGAGCAAACTGAAATTCGACTGCGCCCATCCTATTTCCCATTCACCGAGCCATCAGCCGAAATGGATGTCAGCTGCTCAATTTGTGGTGGAAAAGGTTGTAACGTTTGTAAATATACCGGATGGTTGGAGATTTTGGGATGTGGAATGGTCGACCCCAATGTACTCGACTTGTGTGGAATCGACTCGAAAAAATACACCGGCTTTGCTTTCGGAATGGGAATCGAACGCATGACCATGCTAAAATACGGTATCAAAGATATTCGCCACTTCTTTGAAAATGATGTGCGCTTCTTGAGGCAGTTTGACTCAGCGTATTAGTCGCAGCGACCTTTGAAAAGTTATCCCGAACTTGTTCGGGATGGCTATAAAGCAGGAAAAGATAAGCGTCTATCAACAGGACTCAGAACCAAATTATCAATAACTATTAAACGGCATTAAATCAATAGATTGTTTTTTACTGAAAGTTTTTATCTCTTCAGCAATTGTCTCTAACAATTCAATTGAAGCCCCGTTTGTCAATTGTCTAGAATGAATTAATAATCTAGGCTTATTCTTGTCTTTTGCATGATGCAGCCAAAATTTATCTTTCGAACTGCTACATTCAACTTGTTTAAAAAATTCCACTTCAAATATATTATCAATCTCTCTTGTCTCCCCTTCTCCATAATTTGAAATATAGTGTCCGTCCAATGCTAAAATGACAACGATTGAGAACTGATCTTTGAAATATTTATTTTCGAAGAATCCATTTTTTCTTTTTTGCAACTCTTCTCTAAACTTGTTTTGCTGTTTTGCTCCATTTGTATTTGGATAGGGAAGGTTGCTCAATTCCGTGGTAAAAATATTTTCTACAAAATTAATACAATAACTTTCAGGACTTTCTCGCTCAAAAATGAAATCGTGTAATTTTTGATATTTCTGCCATGTGTGTCTATAGTTTCTTAAAGAAGAATCCCTTTCCGGACAAAAAGGCTTAGAATAAAGATCGCTATTTCCTAACCAAATTTTTGCATTGTCAGAAAAAGATTCCATTTCTCTTTTATTATGATTTTCAATCCCAGCTTCTTTTCCAATGAATAATATTTTTGAATTAGGATTTCCTAATCCAACATACTGACCATCATCAACAGACTTTTCCAATAATCCTTTAAATTCTTTTGAATACATGTTATAGGGTTTAATAGGTTCGTGAGTATAAAATATTTAGTTTTTTACTATCTAATTGAATTAAATTCTCTCTGTTCTCTTCATTTTTAAGATCATAAATCTCTATCAGATCCTCCAGAGAATTCCCATTTTCATCTTCAGTAATTCCAAAATGTGCTGGTCGATAAAGCGCCAGAATTTGAGAGCAATTGTTAACTATTTTTCTCGACCAGTTGAAATCCCTGATCCTTGGAGTATGATTTTGATGAGATGAATGGATATCAATATTAAAGACAAGTCGAATTTTTAGTTGAGTGACTAGATAAAGTAAAGCATCAACAGCTGCATCTCTCCCATGGTCATCAAATTCATAAAATTGATCTCTGTTAAAACTAAATAGGTCATCTATTATCACCGTTCTAAAATCACCCGCTTCAACGTATTTGATAATTTCTAGAAAGCTACCAACTCCATAGTAGTCCATTGAAGTATTGACTTCCAGATTGTCGCTGATAAAACCATCCATTTCACGAATATCTGTGATCAGCTTTTCGCTGTAATCCTGATAACTTAAGAACAATACCTTTTCTGCTCGTGCAAGATGATTTCCCAGCTTAAGAGCGAAACGTGTTTTGCCAATGCCCTTTTCCCCTCCGAAAGCAATTAGTCCTGAAGATAACTTTAGTCGATCCATTTTACATAGTTTCTGATAAAAATAGGGATTCACTTTTACCTCTGAAAACTGAAAATGGACTTTTTTCAATTTATTTTATAGTAAACTGAAAATCACCATAATTACAACATTCAAAATAGAAAGTCATCCCAAACTTGTTTCGGGATCTTTGTCTGCCAAGGAAAGGTACGTTCTACCCTGAACCTGCAACAAGTTCAGGGCAAACAATTACATTTTTCACACCAACAACTCATACAAGTCCTCCACTTCCTCAACAAAGTAAGTGGGGTTTAAATCTTGAAGTTCCTCGCTATTTCCGAAACCATAGCCAACAGCAATGGTGCTTATTTCATTGGCTTGTCCACCAATTAGATCGAATTTGGTATCTCCAATCATCACGACCTGCCCCGATGAGAGGATCTGATTCCGATCCATCAATGTGGTAATTAATTCGGCCTTGGTATGTCGTCCTCCATCACCGGCACCCTGCACATCTATCAGGTAACGATCCAGCTCGAAGCTCCGCAAAACTTCATGGGCAAACTCATCCCTTTTCGAAGTCGCCACATAAAGCTGTTTGCCCTGTTGGAACAATTCTTCCAGCAATTCCAACACGCCCGGATACAGTTCCCCTTCGTATAAACCTTGCTGACTGTAGTACTCGCGAAAAAGCTTCACGCCCAGCTCAACTTGTTTATCATCAAACCCAAGTGCCTTTTTAAGTCCATCCTGAATAGGTGGACCAATTAACTGATCAATAATTCCCACGCTATCCAAATCAATGTTCATTTGTTCAAGCATGTAGTTCAGCGAATTATGTAATCCAATTTTGGAGTTAATCAGTGTTCCGTCAAGGTCGAAAATAAGGTGAGTGAACGTGGTCATAGTCTCTGTATTTAGTGCGCAAAATAACGACATTTTCTATCCCAAAGCGACATATAATAGTTACTAAAAAATTAAGTTCGCTCGCAACGGCCAATCGCTGCATAGTTCAAGCTGATGTTTAATTATCTTCGCGAATCAATGGAAGAGAGATTTAACATGAATGACCAGTTCCTGAAAGCGATAAAAATAGCTACCGGCTCGCGCGATTTTTTTGAATTGGAACAAATTCAAAGCTTGTGGAGTGGCTACGGAAGTATTATCCGCTTCAACCTGAAAGGCTCTAAATATTCTTCAGTCGTCGTAAAACACGTCCGTTTTCCTGAATCAGGAAAACATCCACGAGGCTGGAACACCGATTTGTCTCATCAGCGAAAACTGCATTCCTATCAGGTTGAAACTGCCTGGTATCAGAATTGGAGCCATTTGTGTGATGACTCCTGCCGCATTCCGAAATGTCTGGCTATTGAAACCCAAGGCGACGAAGTATTGATGGTGTTGGAAGATCTGGATGCTACTGGTTTTTCGGAAAGAAGAACAGCCGTAAACTGGGAGGAAATTAAAGCTTGTCTGGAATGGCTTGCAAATTTTCACGCCACTTTTATGGGTGAAAAGCCGACCGGCTTATGGCCTGTTGGGACTTACTGGCATTTGAATACCCGACCCGATGAGTTGCAAGTATTGACCGACTTACCCCTTAAACACGCAGCCAAAAAGATCGATCAGAAACTACAGGAAAGTCCTTTCCAAACCTTCGTTCATGGCGATGCGAAGTTGGCTAATTTCTGCTTCTCATCGAACGGAAATCAGGTTTCAGCTGTCGATTTTCAGTACGTTGGGGGTGGTTGCGGCATGAAAGATGTCGCCTATTTTATTGGCAGTTGTTTATATGAAGACGACTGCGAGAAAATGGAGGACCAATTGTTGAACCTATACTTCGAAGCACTCAAACAGGCCTTGAACAAACAGCAAAAAGAAATTGATTTCAATGCGTTGGAAGCCAATTGGCGGGAAATGTTTCCCATTGCCTGGACCGACTTTCACCGCTTTCTGAAAGGCTGGAGTCCTGGTCATTGGAAAATTAATAGTTACAGCGAACGTCTGGCTCGCAAAGTTGTTAATCAGTTACAGAACTAAAAGAAAACGCATGCAATTATCAGATCAGGATTTAGCCGCATTGGGTGAAGCAGCAACTTCGGCAGCCTTAAAAGCCGGAGAGTTAATTTCGTCATACAGCTCAAAAAAGTTGAACGTTGAAAACAAAGGAGGTGCCGATAGCCTGGCATCGCAAGTGGTTACCGAGGTCGACCTAATGGCGCAGGAGCTTATTCTTGAAATGCTGGACAAATACTCGAAACTATTCGATCTGGGCACGCTGGGAGAAGAAAGCCCCGACAACCATGAGCGCTTTGAGAAAAACTACTTTTGGTGTATCGATCCCATCGATGGCACACTGGCTTTCATTAATCAACAACATGGCTATGCGGTTTCCATTGGCTTGGTGTCAAAATCCGGAGAGCCGGTTATTGGCGTTATTTTTGATCCACTGGAAAAGATCCTTTATAAGGCTGTAAAAGGTCAGGGAGCTTTTCGTAATGGACGCAAATGGACTGTACAACCAGCTGCAGACGCTCCGCTTTATCTTGTCAGCGACTCCAGTTTTCAGGATCATCCCTTGTTTAACGAATCAATTTCGGAGCTTAAAGCAATTAGTAAGGATTTGGGCTATAACGGATTCGAAACACAGTTTAAAGGAGGCGCAGCGCTTAACGCATGCTGGGTGCTGGAAAAGGCTCCTGCCTGCTATTTCAAGTACCCAAAAAAGAAACAAGGTGGCGGCAGCCTGTGGGATTATGCAGCCAGTGCATGTATTTATTCTGAAGCCGGAGCTTGGGCCAGCAACATGTACGGCGAACCACTGGATTTAAATCGCAAGGATTCAACCTTTATGAACCATGAGGGAATTTTGTACGCATCCAATGAGGAATTAGCAAAAGAAATTATTGAGGTCGGAAAGAAATTGAAGAAGGAATAAACAACTTTGAGAAACAAACGAGCAATTGACTAAATTTGTCTCTCACAATATTTTATTAAATTCATACAAGAAAGAGTATATTTGTTGTATATTTTCCAACCAAATGGCAACCGCAGAACAAATAAAATCATTGATAAATTCTCATTTTAGTGGGAGTGATGAACGTTTTGCAACCATTGCGTTACAAATTGCTGCACATGAAGCGCGTTCAGGAAGAACAAATGTTGCTGAAGAAATTAAACGTGTAGTTGATCAATCAAAACCAAAGACGTTCAAACTTAACCCATTTCAAAAAGATCTGCAAGGTTTGATTATTGAATCAATCCCGAATAAGAAGCTTAATGAATTGGTTGTATCACAAAACATTGAGAATAGACTCCAGAGAATACTTACTGAATACAAACAAAGACACAAGCTTCAAAAGTTTGGTCTTTCTCATCGAAGAAAAATATTACTTGCGGGATCTCCCGGAACTGGTAAAACAATGACCACATCGGTATTAGCAAGTGAAATGAAATTACCCCTTTTCATTGTTTCAATGGATAAAATGGTTACCAAATACATGGGGGAAACCGGTGCTAAGCTTCGACTAATTTTTGACGCGATTAAAGAACGGAATGGTATTTACCTCTTTGATGAATTTGACGCCATTGGAGCTGAACGGGGAAACGAAAATGAAGTAGGTGAAATGCGACGTGTGTTAAATGCTTTTCTTCAATTCATAGAGAATGATTTTTCTGAAAGTTTGATTATTGCAGCAACCAATAATCTTTCAGTATTGGATCCAGCATTGTTTCGGCGTTTTGATGATGTGATTTATTTTAGAAATCCTGATAAAACAGAAGTAATTCTTTTATTAAAAAATCTTTTAGGCTCTTTTATTGGTTCAATCAGTCCGGAATCAATTTCTAACGAAATTGAAGGATTGAGTCATGCTGAAATCAGCCTTGGCTGCATTGATGCAATTAAAGATGCCATCTTGAAAGATCAATCAGTCGTTAATAAAAAAACACTTCTTGCAATGATTCAGGATCGCCATCACATCCACTCAAAACAACTCTAAATGGACAAACCAATCCTATTCCTAAACAACATTGCTCAATCAGAATCTTTTACAACAACGCAAGGAGGCGGCGGTGGCACAAAACTCCCAACTCGCAATAGAATTGCACATGCGAAATATTTAAATACAAGATTTGATGAAGCACAGACAAAACTAGCTGCATTCCGCCAAAATCGTCAAGCTCAGGCGTTACCATCACGTAACGGCTGCTATCTTAAAATCAGCGGACAAGCGGGATATGAACTTATTGCCAATAGCCTAGAAAACAGAAGAAGTAAAAATGGGATCCGTTTAATAACTGTTTCTAAAAATGATGTTGATGAAACACAAGCAATCATCTATATTCCATCTGGAGAAGAACAAAAACTTTTAGAAAAGATTAGTGAATATTCTAATCCTGAAAAGGATAAAAATGAACAGCCTAAAAACAGAAATCTAGTTGCTAGCATTGAAGACATAAACCTCGCCCTGCTGGAAAATCTATGGCAAGATCCAATCGAAGACTTCCCAAAGGAAACACAAGTATGGTGTGAGCTTTGGCTCCGTATTGAAGACGAAAAAGCAGATGAGATAGTTAGAACGACGCATGAAATATGCCGAAATATTGGTATCGAGATAAATCAAGAACGTTTAGACTTTCCAGAGCGTTCAGTTATCGTTATCCGAGCTAATCAAGAGCAATTGCAGGAGTTGTTTGCTCAGAGCGACAATCTTGCCGAGCTTCGCTTGACTAAAGAACCCGTTTCATTCTGGTCATCAATGCCCAATTATGAGCAAAAAGATGCAGTTGATGAGCTTTTAACGCGAATATCTTATGACGATAAAGGAGTAAGTATTTGCATTCTAGATAGTGGTATCAATAACGGACATCGTTTACTTCAAAACATTTGCTCTGACAATGAAAGAGAAACCTATCATCCGGAATGGAGTCCCTCAGACCAAAAGGGACATGGTACTCAAATGGCTGGAGTAAGCCTATTCGGAGATCTTCAGAAAGCGATAGAATCAAGAGATACAATTACTATTAATCACAGATTATTTTCAGGAAAAATTCTTCCTCCTTCAAATTTTCCAGATAACAATAAGATATTATACGGCGACATTACAAATCAAACTGTTAGCAAGTGTGAAATTAAGATACCTGATCGTAATCTGCAATATTGCCTAGCTGTAACTACAAGTTACGAAACAGATTATGGTCGCCCATCTTCTTGGTCAGCAGAAATAGACAAGTTGGCCTTTGGAGATGAGAATGGTACTCAACGCTTATTTCTCATAAGCGCCGGCAATACATCCAATCTAATTTCAGAAAGTAAGATGGAATTACTGGATTATCCAAATGTCAACTGCAAGTTGCCAATCCAAAATCCAGCACAATCATGGAATGCATTAACAATAGGCGCATTTACTGAAAAGACTAGAATCTCTGATCCTAAATATCAAGAATACATCCCCTTCGCACAACACGGTGAGCTTTCACCTCACAGCACAACCTCCTTAAAATGGGATACAAAACGCTGGCCGAACAAACCAGATATTATTTTAGAGGGAGGTAATCTTCTAAAGTCTCCAGACAATAACATAGATTCATCCGATGATCTCTCTATACTAACGATTTCATCGAAACCGATTGTAAAACAGTTTGAATTATTTGATGCTACTAGCGCAGCGACTGCCGAAGCTTCCTGGATTGCCGCGCAAATTCAATGCTTACTACCAAGTGCTTGGCCAGAAACAATTCGCGCTTTATTGGTTCATTCCGCGGAATGGACTCCACAACTAACAGAGCAATTTCGGATTGATTTGAAGAAAAAGGGAGATATTGGTAAATTATTAAGAATAGCAGGTTATGGAGTTCCTGATTTAGATAAAGCTTCATCTTGTGCGACAAACTACCTAACACTAATAGCTCAAGAATCGATACAACCGTTCAATAAAGACGGAAGCACAAATGAAATGCATTTTTATGAATTACCATGGCCCCGCGAAGCATTGTATGAATTAGGTGAACAGCTAGTCACGCTCAAGATAACGCTTTCCTATTTCATAGAGCCATCACCAGGAGAATTACAAACTCAAAATCGTTATACTTATTCATCTCACGGATTACGATTTGACTTAAACTCACCAGAAGAAGCAGTTAATATTGATAGCTTTAAAAAGCGTATAAACAAACAAGCCAGAGAAGGAGAAAAGGATAAACCAGAATATAGTGGTATTGGAGAAAGATGGAAAATTGGCCCTACTTTCAGAAGTA
The DNA here is from genome assembly GCF_055140945.1 of Sunxiuqinia sp. NCBI lineage: Bacteria > Pseudomonadati > Bacteroidota > Bacteroidia > Marinilabiliales > Prolixibacteraceae > Sunxiuqinia > Sunxiuqinia sp. The sequence continues at coordinate 89,600 of NZ_JBSQYS010000007.1, read as the reverse complement.
AAGGAACCGTACAGTCGGACTCAATAAATCTGTCTGGAGTTGAATTGGCTGATTGTAATAACATAGTTGTCTATCCGGTGGGAGGTTGGTGGAAAACCCGAAAAAGTGAAAAATGCATGGAGAAAGAGTGCAGGTATTCGCTAGTAGTATCCTTACATACTGATTCGACTCAAATAGATATTTACACTCCTGTTGAAACAATGATATCAATCAAAGTATAAGCTCATATAATACAATAATCCCCCCGACCATCACCACAGCAGAGCTTGTATTCACATAGGCTGCAAACCAAAAATCGCGGATAGTAATTGTTTTCTCATGATCACCGATATTGGGTTTATCAACCAATTTACCATGATAAACGTTTGGTCCACCGAACCGGCATTTCAGGATGCCGGCCAGCGCTGCTTCGGGATATCCGGCATTGGGGCTGGCATGCTGATGCCCGTAGCGAAAGATGTGTTGCACTCCGCTCCAACTCAAGCTAACCACCACCATCAATAAAGCAGTTAAGCGGGCTGGAATTAGATTCAGCAGATCATCGAGGCGGGCAGCAAACCAACCAAAGTTTTTATAGCGGGCATCTTTGTATGCAATCATCGAGTCGAGGGTGCTGGCCATTTTAAAGGCAAAAAGTGCCGGAATACCTCCAATTGCATAATAGAACAGCGGGGCAATCACACCATCGCTTAGGTTTTCGGCCATCGTTTCCAACACAGCAGTGCGAATTTGCTGCTCATCGAGCTTAGAGGTGTCACGGCCAACAATAAAAGAGAGTTGTTTACGTCCGGCTTCGACTCCTTCACTTTGTAATGCCTGCATGACCAACCACGATTCGTAAATCAAGCTACGATTAGCCAGCCCGTATAATACACCAATACTTGCCCAAACGATGTAAACGTGCGGATGAAGCTCCAATTGCGTGAACAACAAATAGAAAATAAACCAGGTAAAACCAACCAAACCCCCAGCAACCAGCACACCTTTTAACTTGCGACGTCTGCCCCGGTTAAATGCATGATCAAGCTGCGCGATCATCAACCCAAACAACCGGATTGGATGAGGCAGCCAGCGAGGATCGCCCAAAACACAATCGAGTACAAACCCAATTAAAAGTGGTAATATGATGAGGTTGAAATTATCCATAATGTTGAGCTATCTTATCATCCTGAGCTTATTTCAGAATCTGCTTCAAATCGCTGACAGATTCCCAAACAAGTTCGGAATGACTTTCATCTTTCCTGTTTATTTTTCTTTCATCACCGAATACACATACTCCATATCCACACAAGCTCGCAGGTGATCGGCCAGCTTATTGTATTGCTCTTCCTTGAAAGCTTCATAATCAAACTCAGCAACATCAGCCTGCAATTTGTTGGCTTGCAATATTTCTTCTACTACCGCCTTATTATCCAATATGCCATGCAAATATGTACCCCAAAGTTTAGGCGAAACCCGACAACCATCCTTAGTTCCGTCTTCCAATTCGCAAAGAGCCTTTGCATTCATCAGCTTGGTTTTTCCCATATGAATCTCATAGCCCGAGCAAATTTCACTTCGATTGGCAAAATGAAACCTGGTTTGTACCGTCCGTTTCTCTTTGCTCAAGGTAGTGACAACCGGAAGCAAGCCTAAGCCAGCCATAACATCAATATCACCCTCAACACCGTCAGGATCTCGAATTTCTTCCCCCATAATTTGGTAACCTCCGCAAATGCCATAAACTCCCTTTCCTGCTTCCGAAGCTTGCAGAATGGCTTTGGCCAGTCCTCTTTCGCGCAAATGCACTAAGTCTGAAATGGTATTCTTAGACCCCGGAACCAGCACAACATCGGCTTTTGCAATTTCCAATGGGTTGGCTGAATAATACAGGTTGATATCAGGCATCCGCTCCAACATATTGAAATCGGTAAAATTGCTCATGTGCCGCAGCAACACTACCGCCACATTAATTTTACCGACTTCAGTGCTTCCCCGTTTATAATCGATCACCACGCTGTCTTCCTGTTCAATATGAATATCGGTGAAATACGGAACTACGCCAACAACAGGTATTCCGGTTAACTCCTCCAGCGTTTTTCGTCCTTCTTCAAATAAGCTGATATCGCCACGAAATTTATTGATGAGAATGCCTTTGATGAGTTTTCGTTCAGCTTCGGGCAACAATTTGATTGTGCCATACACGCTTCCAAACACTCCACCCCGGTCGATATCGGCAATCAGGATCGTTGGCGAGCCGGTTTCCAGCGCCACCCGCATATTGGTAATATCTTTGTCCCAGAGGTTCACTTCGGAAATGCTTCCGGCTCCCTCCATTACAATGGGATTGTACTTTTCATCCAAGGAACGCCAGGCTTTCATCGCTTCAGCAAAAAGAAAATCGCGATCAGTATTCAGGAAATACTCTCTGGCCGATTGATCTCCCATGGGTTTGCCATTTAACACAATCTGGGCACTTTTATGGCTCGTTGGTTTCAACAGAATCGGATTCATGGCACTAACACAGGGAATGCCGCAAGCTTCAGCCTGTACAGCCTGTGCTCTCCCCAGCTCCAACCCTTCTTCGCTGGCAAAAGAATTCAGCGACATGTTCTGCGCCTTAAAAGGTGCCGGCGAATAACCATCCTGCTTGAAAATTCGACAAAAGGCAGCATTGATGACCGACTTTCCCACATCAGACCCGGTTCCGACAAACAGGATGGGTTTGAGTTTCGGGTTTTGGTTATTATTATTCATATTGAATTGTTTCCATTTTTAAAGTTCAAAAGCACTTTCAACCGGCTATCTATTTGTCCATTAAAAAAATCAGTCATTCGCTGGTATCTCCATCCGAATGTGGCTGGTGTTGATCACCTGCGCCTCGTCAAATGAAGTCATCTCCGAAAGGACTGCCACTGCTCCTTGCAACATCGGATAAGCCATGGCTGCTCCGGTTCCTTCACCTAAGCGCAAATCGAAACTCAGTAACGGATCAACCTGCAAATACTCCAGCATTTTTCGGTGTCCCTGTTCATTCGAAACATGACAAAAGATGCTATAGTCGAGTACTCGCTTGTTCATGGCTTGCGCCACCAACATAGCCGATGTCGTAATAAATCCATCAACTAAAATAACCATACGCCGTGCAGCAGCTTCCATCATTCCTCCGGCAATTGTGGCGATTTCGTAACCTCCATACCGGGCAAGAATATCGAACGCAGAACCGGAAATTCCTTGTTTGCTTATCGCCTGCTCAATAACTCGTGTTTTGTGCGAAACACCTTCACCATCAAGACCGGCACCCGGACCAACACATTCGGCAACCGGAATACCACAAAGAATCGACATGAGAGCCGAAGCCGGCGTTGTGTTGCCAATGCCCATTTCTCCAAATCCGATGATGTTTGTTCCCTGCTCGTGAAAATCAGCCACAATATGGCATCCGTTGTTAAAGGCTTTCATGCACTGCTCCATGCTCATTGCCGGTTCGTACAAAAAGTTATTGGAGCCCTTAGAGACCTTTGCGTTTATCAATTTAGGATGATCCGGGAAATCGAAATTTACACCGGCATCAACCACCCAAAGATCCAATCCATACAAGCGCGAGAAAAGACCAATACCTCCTCCTCCGTTCAAAAAATTGAGTACCTGCTGCCAGGTGATTTCCACCGGGCAGGCACTCACTCCTTCTGCCGTAATGCCATGATCAGCGGCTACTGTTAGCATGACCGGATTGGTTAAGGCAGGAGTGAGCGTCCGTTGAATCATCGCGACCCGCATCGCCAGTGATTCCAGCTTCCCGAGTGATCCGACAGGCTTTGCTTTATTGTCCAGCTTATCCTGAATTTGTTTTCGAAGCCCCCAGTCAAGCCCGGGGATGTCATTTGGGTTGTGTCGTATATGATCTTTTTGACTCATGTGATCGTTTCAAAGGATTCAGATTTAATTAATTTATATATTTTCCTAAAATCTTATGAAAAACATTTTAGGAACTACACTATTTTCATTAAAACCAGCACGTTAGATTTTAGCACTTTGCGCACTTTAATTAAAACTCACGCATTAGATTTTAATACTTTGGGCATTTTCATTAAATAAAACGGAATAGATTTTATAAATATATTGAATTTCATTAAATAAAATGTTAACTTGACGGGTAAACACCTCAAGATGATTCTCATGGAACCTGTTCAGTACCCTCCCATTACGCCTCAGACCGTTTACGGCGGCCTCGCAGCAATCGACACCGAGCAAAGCAACCGTTTTTCTACTGTGACGCTTGATAATCTTCCGAGCGGCAACAGCTACATGGACCTGTTTGCCAGGCAGGTTCGCCACTATGGTAAGCGCCGGGTATCTTTCTATGCCAGGCTCATGGGAGCCGATGTACGCCATTTCGATGGAGCCATCCGCTGCATGTCTGGACTGAGCGTGCACGATTGGATCACCGAGTATTTGCGCCTGGTTGCCTGCGATTTGCTGGCCCAGACCAAACTCCCGTTCAAGGAAATCGGACGTATCCTCGGTTTCTCGCCAAGCAGTTTTTCGCAGTTTTTTCAGGCTTACCAACACATGCAACCCTACGAGTATCGCAGCATCAAGCAGCGCCACCACAAACGACGCTATCATTTTTAACCGAAGATGATGATGAAATAAACCAGTCAATACCATCCTATTGAATTAAAGGTTGAATTGAACCAGGTCACCATAAGCGAGCTTTTTCCGGAAAGCATCCAGCGGCTCGGTCCCGCATAGCAGGCAATCCAGCGATCGCAAAATTCCTCCATGACTGACCACCAGAACCTGATCAACTGATTTTGCTTTCAGATCATTCAAAAATGATTGCGTTCGTTCGATCTGATCCATAAAAGACTCTCCTCCGGGGCATCGCACCTGCACAAAATCGTCGAACCAGGCTTTCGCCTCATCAGTTTGGCTGATATCATCCCAATGTTGCAACTCCCAATTGCCAAAATGAAGTTCGCGAAGTCGGTCGTCGTAGGTGATTTCATACTCCGGGAATAAATCGTGAGCAAGCGTTCGGCATCGCGATAATGGACTGCTATAAACCCGATCAAAAATAACCGATGGAATCTGTTGTAAAACCGCGATTCGCTCCGTGGGATAACTTTCGGCCAGTCCAACATCGCTTTGCCCATAACAAATACCAGCGGGCACATCTACTTTCGTATGTCGAATACAATAAAGTTTCATGATACACCCAGTAAAGTCAGGTAAAACACCACCTCAATAATTTGTTGCAAAGCGCCCAAACAATCTCCCGTGTAACCACCAATTTTTCGTTCGATGTATTTTTTAAACAGAAAGGTGATGAAAAGTGCTATTGGCAAAGCAGCAGCCATCAATTGCCACGGCAGGAAAGCAGCTGGCAACAAACCGAGAATTAATGCAACAATCAGATCTGAGTTTTTACTCTTCTTTCCAATCGGTTTGGTTTTGCTCAATTCGTCTTCGCGTGAGTACCAGCTTGTAAAAATGATGATCACCGGCATGGTTCGGCTAAATGCATGTCCCGCTACCAGAACCAGTGGAATAAACAACGCCGGCAACGCTTGTAAAGCAAGGAATCTAGTTCCCAACATGCCAATTAGTCCCACTGTTCCGTAGGTTCCAATGCGGCTATCTTTCATGATGGTGAAAATCTTTTCGCGGGTGTAGCCGCCGCCAAAACCATCGCAAAAGTCGGCAAAGCCATCTTCGTGAAAAGATCCGGTAGCAAAAACAGTAGCCAGCATACTTAAAAAAACAGCCACCTCAACCGTCAGTATATAATTCAACCCATAAAAAACCGCTGCACCAATACCGCCAACAATCCATCCAATAAAGGTGAAATAGCGGGTAGATCGATTCAAGCGCTCATTGGAAAAAGCCAGCGAACGCGGAACCGGAATACGGGTGTAAAACATCAGTGCTGTTAAAAATAAGTTGATTTGATTCATCATAATAGAGCCAAGATATTAGAACCATGAACCAGGATAGCAAAACTATAATCGCCAATCACCATCCTGAGCTTGTTTCAGTTTTTGTAAAACTGATGTACTTATGAACGTGAAACTTCGGTACTTTCTTCTTCCTTATTCGAAACTCCGGCTTCTTCAAAGCTAGCCATTTCGTTTAAAAAAGTGGCCGCTGCTTTAATTACAGGGTAGGCCACGGCTGCTCCCGATCCTTCACCCAGTCGCATGCCCAGACTCAACACCGGTTTCGCTTGCAAATGGTTCAACATCAGTTGGTGTCCTTTTTCTTCGGATGCATGGCAGAAGATGCAATTATCGCGCACCGATTCGTCAAACTGAATAGCAGTCAAGGTGGCTGCTGTTGCAATAAAGCCATCAATCAGAATCACCATATTCAGTTTCCGGGCTTCCAAAATGGCGCCAACCATCATAGCAATTTCCAGTCCTCCAAAAGTCGCTAATGTCTTTTCAGGCGTTTGTGGATCGTATTTTTCTGAAACTTCTTTTAATACCGATGTTTTATAGTCCAATCGCTCTCCCACCATGCCGGCACCTTTGCCAGTGCACGCCTCAATAGGCAGGTTTAAAAAACGATGCATTAACAGCGACGAGGATGAGGTATTTCCAATGCCCATTTCGCCAAAGCCAATGGTATTGCAACCCGACTCGGCTTCCTTTTGCACAAGTTCGGCCCCTCGCTGCATCGCCAGCTGGCATTCGTCGGCAGTCATGGCCGGTTCATTCAGCATATTTTTTGTGCCGCGAGCCACCTTCGCATTGATAATCGGAAGATCTGACGGAAAAACATAGTCGACCCCCGCATCAACAACTTTAAGGCCGATCCCGTTTTGCTTGCAAAATACATTGATGGAAGCACCATTACCACAAAAATTCATGACCATTTGCCAGGTCACCTCTTTCGGGTACGGACTCACTCCCGCATCAGCAATACCATGGTCAGCCGCAAAAACAATCAGGCTCGGATTTTCGAGTTTGGGCGACAAAGTATTTTGAATCATACCGAGCTGAAGAGCAATTTCCTCCAGCTGCCCGAGTGCTCCCAGTGGTTTGGTTTTTAAGTCGATCTTGTGTTGAAGTTGGTCTTTTAATGAAGTCATTTTATCGTTGTTTATCGTTATTATTGGTCGTTCTACTGTCGTTGGAGTCTGCTCAATTTGAAACGTTGAACCCGAAACCAGAAACTGCTATCCTTTTATCTTCACTTCGATACCGGAAACCATCAGGAAAACCGTATCGGCTTGCTGAGCGATAAACTGGTTCATCCAGCCTTGCAAATCAGCAAATTTACGGGCCAGTTCATTTTCGGGGTGAACACCCATTCCCAGCTCGTTACTGACCACAATCAAGTTCATATCCTGTTTGGCAAATCGCTCCCACTCAGCTTTGGCTGCTTCAAGAGCACCATCAATTTTATAGTCGTTATCATGAAAAAAGTTGGTGAGCCAAAGGGTCACACAATCCATCAACACGGTTTGTCCTGTGAAATCGTGCTTCGAAAGCTCTTTCTCTTCCTCCACGGTTTGCCATCGATCATCGCGATCATCCTGGTGGCGTTTCACGCGTTGTGCAAAATCTTCATCCCAAATACGAGCAGTTGCCAGGTAAACGGGATTATCCGACTGCTGCTCAGCCAATCGTTGTGCAAAACTGCTTTTCCCCGACCGGGCTCCTCCTGTTATAAATGTAATGCTTGCCATACGATTAGTTTTGAGTTTCGGGTTTTGAGTTCCAGGTTTTGAGTTCATTTACTGCCAACTGGAACTGTGACTGTTTACTTTTCTTTGCCGTCAACCGTACACGAGCAAACATCTTTCACATAGCGCCAGATAATAACATCGCCTGCTTTTACGGATTGACTGATCGCCAGTTTTGTTGAGCTTTCGCCATTGATCTTGTAATACCAAGCCATCTTTCCTCGCGTTGAAACCACCTCATCAATCGCTGTTACAAAAACATAGTTGCCTACCGGATGAGTTTCCACATCAGCCGCCAGTTGTAAAGCTTCCAATGCTGTCAGCTTCTTGTCGCAATCAATAGTAACCGATTTGGCATCCTTTACTTCTCCAAAGTTAATTTCGACGGTTACTTGCTTGGTTTTCGCGCCTCCTATTGTTGGCTTTGCCGAAGCTAAACTGACTAAAAATACCAGAACTAAACTGATATAAATATTTTTCATAGGGTTATAATTGTTTGTTTTTAAAGGTATCATATGGAACTCGCTTATAATCATCCTCCTTTTTGTGGAAAGACTCTTCCATGCTCGTTTCATAAGGCCAATAATTAGTTGAAATTGGGATTTGTTCTAAATAAAGCAAGAGGTACACCGAATAACCGGCTACCTCTCACTAAAAAACTATCTGATTTTCTTAACTAGTTTCACATATATGAAATCAATCTAGGAAAAGTGCCCAAGCTGGTGCTGCACCAAGGGGCTTTACTGTTTCTTCAACGCCTTCTGCCGAATAAATTTTCATTTCGCCATCTGTAGTAGCACCATTACTTATGAATAAGTAAATTTTACCGTCAACAGGATTGACCGAAACACCATTAATTCCTGTAATACCATCAACAAAAGGTTCCTCTTCAAACTCTTTAGATTCGGTATCAAAAACTTTAACTCCTCCTACTGCAGGATAACCGACTGAAGCAATCACATATATTTCCGATTCATCCTTGCTCAAAGCAAATACTGATGCATAAGCACTGCTCACGTTTTTCAGGGGATAAAATGTGATTTCATCTGTAGTCGTATTAATATATGCCAAGCCAGTACCATCACCTGATTCATAGCTAACCAACGATACATACAAATTATCGTTTTTATCTTTCAGGAGGTAGGAACAATTTTCGGTTGTTGTGATGTAGCTAATTTCCTCTGTTGAAAGATCCATTACTGCAACAGCGTGCTTGTAGCCCAATGCTGCATATAACTTTCCATTTGCGATCTGAACACTTTCAGAACCACCCGGTAATGCAATCTTTTTTTCAACAGTATTTGTTTTAAGATTAATCTTTGCGATATACGAAATTGAAATATCTGTCCACACATCGCCACCCCAACATGCAACATAAAGGTAATCGCCATATCCTACACAGTTCCGGGGTTTTACAATGTCGGCAGTAATCGTATCCTGAGCAACGAACAATTCATCGGTCACTAAAATATTATCCGGGGAGTTATTCATAAAGTAAATATGCCCTTCGTAATGATAGGCATACTGCGGAGCAGAATTGATCTTAGAAAAACCATTTTGATTCTGGAAATAGAACTCTGTAAGCTCATCTGTATCATAGTCATATTTGGTGATGGATGAAGTTCCGGCCTCATAACCTCCATAATTAAGAATATAAGCGCCTTTCGTCTCACTGCTTAAATCCTGATCAATGTCGTCGTCATCGTTACAAGAGACTAAAAGAGTCGCTGCTGCGAGCAGAAATGGTAAAAGTTTAAACAATTTTTTCATGATGCATTTATTATTTAGTTTTTATTGAAATTTAAATCTGTTGAAAGCGTAAAACGGAAGTTTCGCCCAGGCATGGCATAATATAATTGATTCTGATAGTTTTTATTCAATAGATTATTGACTGCAAAACTCAATTGAAAAACCTCATCCAGCACATTCATTTTATAACCAAACCCCATATTTATAAGTACATAGTCATCCAATACAGTTCCATCTGGAAATCTGGCACTTCCACTATGATCAGCCAAACGCTCTCCGGTATAGGAGGCATCGGCAAAAGCTGACCACTTTCCATGTTTACCCATTAGGTACACATTTCCAGTATGTTTAGGCACATAAATCAGCTGTTGATCTACCAACGTGGCAATCAGGTCTTCTTTAACAGTTGTTGGATTAAAACTGTAGTTTATCCTAAAATTGAATGAAGTTTTATTCAAGAAAATATCGCTGTTCGACTGAAACTCAATTCCTTTGCTAATAACTCGAGAACGATTTTCAGCTTCCCAATCAATGGTTCCCGGGCGCCATTCGATCCAATCGTTCACATCCATGTAAAATCCATTCAGTTTCACATCGGTTTGAAAGTCATCGGAACAATATAGATATTGCAGACCTGCTTCATAGTTAATTCCGTCTTCAGGATTCAAGTCTGGATTTCCCTGGGTTCCCCAAAACCGGTCATTAAAAGTTGGAACCCGGTAACTACGAGCAATATTTCCATTCAATTTAAAAACTGAAAATTCATAGACAAATAACCGATATTCGGCTCCAATAGCGGGGGTAAATGGGGCTTCAAAATTGGTAACAAACTGTTGTCGAAGATTGAGTGTAAACTTTAGCTTATTCCAAACCGAGTAAAAACCCATTAAGTATAAATCGACGTGCTGCTCCTTGTCGATCACATCCGATGAATAAGAATAGACATCAGGTTTAATGTATTTATACTTAAGTCCCAATTTATATCCTGCCTTTTGACTAAAATCTTTGTTCGCTTCTAGTTCAGCAATCAGCCGATTAGTCGCTATCTTTTGATTTTTAGCACCGCCCGAAACTTGATTGTCGTAGACATAGCCAATACCGGCTTTGTAATTTATTATCTGTTTGCGATTTTCGTACTCGGACCAGAATCGAATGTGTTTATTATCCAAGGTACTCGGGCTTGCAGTGTTAACCTGCCCCATAACCAACTGAACCTGATGCCAGTCGTGCTCCATCCAAAGGGCAGATTTCAGCCACTCTTTTTCACTAAAGCGATAATTCAATTCTTGAATCACTCCCATGTTTTCAATCACTGCCCCACGCTGGGTATAACGTTTGTTATCATCTGGATTTGTAAACGGAAAATCATTCTTCCTTTTGAAATAATAAGCTCGCGAAACTGACTCAAACTTGCCATTTCCGAGATACACTTTAGTACCGTACAGCTGTTCGCCAAATGATCCTGCGGCTACTGTTACTTTTATCCGTCCTCCATTGGTCCAGTTGTTTTTTAGGCCAAGATATAAGGCTCCTCCAATAGAACCCGATCCATTCACTGCCGAAGAAGAACCATATTGCAAGTCAACACCATCAAACAGATAGATTGGAACCGACGACATATTGGTTTGCCCTAAAGTAAGCGAATTGATATTAATTCCCCCGAAGTTCACGGAAGTATGATCGGGAGCAGTTCCACGAATGCGAATAGTCGATAAACCTCCCGCATTGGATTTGAGATAAATTGGGCTAAAACGCATCAGTAGCTGATCGAGCCCTGCTGCCTGGGCAATTTCCAACTGTTCGGTTGAGATCGTTTCAACCTTAGTTCCTGCCTGATACTTTCTGAAAGGTGCATATGAATTCACTTCCTCCAGCAAAATAGTATCGGAGATACTTTGATGTTGCGCAAACACACCACACACACTAAGAGCCAATAGCCCTGATAAAATAAACCTTCTCATTTCTAATTTAGTAGAATGAGCTTAGGATAAGATTGTGAAAAATATGCGATTATTATTCACTAGCTTTTTTCCCGAAGCTTTTGTTAATACTCAAAACAGATTTTGGCAGGTCTTCTGGCTCACCTTACTTTCTGAGGCCTTCCCACCCCGATAAACGAGATAGTGGCTGGAGTTTCAGAAAGCGTTATTAAGGCTTACAGCTGCGGGTACAGCTCCGGATTCTAACCGGATTCCCATTTTGATCCTGATCGCGGAACGATCGTTGGAACCAAATCCGTGACAAATGTAGAAATAATTTTGGTTGGGAAAAGGCAATTTGAAAAAATCAATAGCTAAAATTAATTCGCAGTCCGGCCAATAAATGTTCATCCTGATCTGCAAATAAGGGATCAATCCATTGCAAATGAGGCGAAATAAAAACCCACTGATTAAACTGGTTGCTGATGTACAATTCGGCTAATTTTTCCTGTTCTTCCTGTGCAAATGGTTTGGTTTCTCCAAAAGCTAAACCAACTTTAAACTCACGATTCAGGAATAACTGTTTAAACCCAACTCCGGCACTCCAGGCCTGTTCAATGCCAAACCAATCGGAAAGTCTTTTTTCGTTTTTTGCATAGCGCCCAAAGACCGTAAACCGGCCTGCAATCAGTTCATCAAAAGAGAGCCCAAATCCTCGGCTATGGCCTGCTGCCGGATGTTCGAAACCATAAAACCGAAAATTGGCTTCCCAGCCTGTTTGTGGAAAAAGCTTGAAGCCGGTCTCTGCAATCTTAAAATGATCACGCATCAAATCGTCACCCGAATTATCCAGGCTACTCAAGGCTAATTGTAGGTAAAAGCGATTGACAAACGAAGTTCGGAAACGAATACCCGGAGCATTTATTGGGGCAGGCAAGGCAGCGCTGTTGACAAATGCGCCACTTAAGAATTGAGATGTTTCGTCGTTAGCATGTAGGTTATTGTCGAAGTAGTTCGTCACATCAATTTTTCCAACATTGATTGTAAATATGTCTTTCAATGCCCGAAACTCGGCCCAGGCTTCCAGCACCACCAATTGGTCGATCCCTTCCGAACTTTGTGTTGATCCCGCATCAGCATTTAATCCGCTTAAATTCGGAATTAATTGATCCGGCCCATCACCACCGATGGCTTCGAGATCGAAAAACAAAATCGTATGTTGCCCAAAGCTTGTGAACGCAAAAATGTCAAACGAACCAACGGCCTGGTAATTCGCATGCGACTGCGGTTCTACTTGAAAACTAGCGGTTGCCACTCCGTTGAACTGAAGCTGACCATCCCGCTTCGTAAGTACCTTTAACAACTCATCTACCTGTTTGCGTTTCGATCGCTGAGCTTCGGGGATATCGGCACCTTCTTCGGCGTCAAACAACCCAAAAAACTGGTTGACTAATGTCGTATCTCCTTCTTCTTGCTCAGCTTTCACATTTGGTATCGCATAGGTATTCACCGATGTCAGTGAAGTTAATAGGAAAGAAAATAAAAATAATCGCATACACCTTCGTTTGCAATTGAAACAGTTGATCATGCAATTTTGATCATTGCTTGGATTTCTTCATCATCTTTTCGCTCACCAAAAAGATAACCGGTTTATTGGAGTAGGGGTTTGTGCGAGTGATTACCGGCGTGTTGTAAACTTTTTCAATCGTATCAAAAGTCAGCACTTCCTCTGGTGTGCCTTGAGTGAATAGTTGTCCTTCTTTGAACAGAATCAATTGATCGCAATATTCCGAAGCCAGGTTGAGATCATGAATCACCATCAGAACGGTCAGTCCCATTTCCTGATTCAACCGATGCAGCAGATCCAAAATGCGCACCTGATGCGTGATGTCCAAATGCGAAGTTGGCTCATCCAACAGGAGCAGTTCGGGCTCTTGTGTTAAAGCTCGGGCAATAGCTGCCCGTTGCTGCTCGCCTCCACTCAATTCAGTTATCAGTTTGTCTTTATGCTTCAGCACATCGGTAAGCTGCATGTAATTGCGTGCCTTTTCTAAATCGTCTTTCGATTCGAAAAACTGAAAACGGTTCTGATACGGCATGCGGCCCATCAACACATAGTCCTCCACACTCATTTGATCGAGATCAACAAACTGACTAACGATGGCGATGTTTTGGGCTCGCTCTTTTAGCGAAAGCTTTTGGAGGTTTTTCCCTTTCAGATAAACCGAGCCTTCCAAGGTTGCAATAGAACTGGTTACTCCCCGAAACAAGGTGGTTTTACCCGACCCATTGGGCCCAATGATCCCACTGAACGACCCTTTCTCCAGGCTCAAGCTAATTCCACTCAGCTTAAATGAGGGATAGCCGCATGAAAAATTATCGATATGGAAAAAGGATTCGCTCATGCTAGCTTTTCTTTCGGTTCTGACTCATTAACAACAAGAAAACCACGCCGCCAATAATTCCGGTAATCACACCAATTGGCAACTCATTGGGTGAAATAATGGTACGGGCAACGACATCTGACAGCACCAGAAAGATGCCGCCAAGTAAAAATGATCCGACCAACAGAAACCGGTAATCGGAGCCAAACAGCAGACGCAATACATGTGGAATAATTAAGCCCACAAAGCCAATGACACCCGCTACCGACACACAAATACCCGCCAGCAACGAAGCCATTACAAACAACACCCGAATGACCACATTGGTATTAAATCCCAGGTGCATGGCTTTTTCTTCGCCCAAACGAAGGGCATTTAGCGGTTGTACAAACAGGTAGGAAATAACCAATACCAGCAGGCTGGCAAACAAGGTCAGTTTGATCAATCCGGTATCCGGCTCATCCAACGAACCCATAATCCAAAAAACGATGCCATGCAAATTGTCGGAGCTGGTCGTTGCCATTAAAAACATCATTGCGGATGAAGCTATAAAACTAACCATTACTCCGGTCAGCAGCATATTTTGGATGTTGATATTCCCATTGCGTGAACTCAGTGTGTACACCAAAAAGATAATGACAAAAGCACCAACAAAACCAGATAGTGGTAGCATGAATGAGCCCAATGAAATGTGCAAGCCAAACACAATGGTAAAAGCCACACCCAAGGACGCACCGCCGGAAATCCCCAACGTAAAAGGCTCCACCAACGGGTTGCGATAAATTCCCTGTAGAATGACTCCCGCCAGACTCAATGCTCCGCCAACAGCTATCCCAAGGATTACACGAGGCAACCTGATTTTGGAGATCAGCATGTATTCCATACTTCCGTCGTCAGCCCCTTTAGCCAGCAAACGAAAAACATCCATCAAACCAAGCTTCAACTCACCAACCGATAAGCCAATGCCAGCTGAAACCAGCAGAATAACCAGCATTGCAGCCAACGCGATGGTCCATTTTATATATTTTGTTTGAGCAAGCAATGTTTATTCTATTTCGTTCATCAGGTACATAAGTCCGGAATTTCCACTTTGTACTTACGCACTTCTTTTAAAATTCGATCCCTTTCCGACTGGGAATTCCCTCATCAAAAGGATGTTTTATCTTGTTAATTTCTGACACATAATTGGCCTTTTCAATCAATCCGGGAGTTACACCACGCCCAGTCAACACCAACTCCATTGTTTCCGGTTTCGAATCGATAAAGTTAATCAGATCCTGCTCATCCAAAAATCCATCGCGAACACAAATGATGATTTCATCCAGAATCATCAGGTCGAATGCTGACGACTGACAAAGCCCTGTTAAAAATACCAAGGCCTCAGCAACCTGCTCCTTCAGCTGTTCGGGAGTCACTTCTTTGTTGAAGTTCGGATGTCCATCGGTAAAGCCAAGTACGGTTGCGCCTAACTTTTTCAGACTGTCAATTTCGTGATAGCCATACAACTCAGGTCGTTTCATAAAATGTGCATAAACCACTTTTAATCCCTGCCCCAATGCTCGTGTCGCCAATCCTACCGAAGCCGTTGTTTTGCCCTTGCCGGTGCCAGTATAAATATGTACTAGTCCTCGTTTCATTACTTGTAAATTAAGGTGATGATTTCATCCAGTGCCTCAACAAAAGATAAGGGTGTTGGGCTACAGGTTTTATCGGCATTCACTACAAAAACCTGTTTTTTCTTTACTGCGCTTAATGAGCTAAACTCCTCCCAACGATCCTTTTCTTCAGCTCCCAGCGAGCCCATCAGCACCACAATAATCACATCAGGATTGCGCACCAAAACAGTTTCGCGATTAATACTGCCAACCGTCATATCCGAAGCGATATTCTCCGTTCCCGAAAAGCGCACAAAGTCATTCATAAAGGTATTCGGAACAACACCAAACAGCGGGTTGGCTCCAATTTGGATGAAAATTTTCTGTTTGTACTGACCCGCAGGAACTTTTGCCTGAATCGTTTTCATCCGACTCTTGGCATTGGTAATGATTTCTTCTGCCAACGATTTCTTCCCAATTGTTGCACCCAACTCAATAAACTGATCGCAAATTTCACTAAACGACTTTGGGGTTGGAAATTCAAGCACTTTAACCCCCAGCTTTCGGAAGGTGTCAATTGTTTTTGGCTTGGTCAGCGATGTGGTGATTACCATATCTGGTTTTAGCATGACTGCCTTTTCGTAATTTACCTGAACAGCCGATGCTACCACCTCGGCATCGGTTCCACTTTGTAAGGTGCAATAGCTGGTACAGCCAACCAACAGGTCTTCAGCATCCAATAGATACAGGTTTTTGGTGAGCGACGGTGCCAATGAAATAATGCGCTGAGGTGTCTGCGCCGAAACGCTGAAAACCACCAAAATAAATAACAGGGAACTTAGTATTCTTTTTTTCATTTGTGTGCTAGTTTAATTCCAGAAACCAATGTTTATCTTTAAAATACACCTCACCTTTTTCATAGGCGACCGGGTGTTTAAAAACCGGTCCATTGACAACAAAACTGTGAAATTCTCCATTTTCAGCACAAATATCAATGCCATCCAGTTGTTGTAAATCGTTAACCATTTCGTGGTTGAAGGTGCGGCCTAAAAAATTCTGTTCCAGATGATCGGCATGAACAGAGACGACCAGCGGTTCAAACCCAGCATCGACCAATTCAGTAGCCAGCAGATCGGTCGAATCGCCCCATAGCGGGAAGATGGCTTGAATACCCATCTCCGAACAAACACGTTCAATCCAGCTGCGGTGTTCCATCAGGTAGATGTCGCCAAATACTCCGGCTTCAAGGCCTTCTTTTTTCAACTCTGCAATCGCAAGTTTAAAGTCTCTTTCGGACTCGCCACGGCTGGTACCTCTCTGAACCAGACGAACATTCATCGCTTCGGCTTGTCGCTGAAGCAGCTCTTTTTTCAGTCCATGCGACCTTGAAAAATTGGTGTCGCGATCACACATGTTAAGTAAAGCAAGCAAACGGTGTTCACCATTTTGAAGTGTGCGGTGTAAGGCTAACATACAATCCTTACCCCCACTCCATGAGAAAAATACATTCATTACAGCTAATTATTTAGCCTCAGAGAAATTGAATTGGCAGGAACAGCGTTCCCGACGATCTTTTTTTCCCGAAGATCCGGTTAAACAAACTGTTGCTGGCAGGTCTTCTGGCTCACCTCCCTTTTTGATGCCTTCCCGTCCGTCAATAGCAGACAGTGGCTGCGGTTCAAAAAGATTTTGCAAGGCTTACAGCAGCGGGGACTGCTCCGGATTTACACCGGATTCCCTTATTAAGGCACTTCCCGATAATCGGAAAGCTAACCACCACAACAACGCAAAAGTAAAAAATTATTTGGCAACAGTACAATTTGAATTAAAGCGCTTAAAATGAATTGACCATCTCCCAAAAATTGGAAGGAATAGTTCTATAGAGTGAGTATTTTCGTGGGATTCAGAAGTTTTAAAGATGAGGAAAGCTGGTTAAAATGTTATTTTTGTAATTGACAAAAAACAATAACAACACAAACAAGCAGCTTTATGACGAAAGTATTAACAAAACAGGTACAGAACAAAATGAGCAGCTATTTTTCTAAACTATCAGGTCATCTTTATAAACCGGAACTTCGCTGTGTGAGGGAATCTGTCAAAAAGATCGGATCCTCGCGCACCAAAGAAGGCTCTTCAAACCCTTTATAAGGTAATCACTTTATCAGCCGCTTTCTGCAATTCAATAATATCCATCATGGTACCCGCAATACCGACTTCCATTTTGTCCAAAAGTCCAAAATGATTTAAGCAGGTTTTGCACGCCAATAATTTTACACCACGCATTTCCAATAACTGAAGCTGTTCAACAACGGGAGAGTCAGAACAGATAAGCTTCACTCCTTCATTGTAAAACACCATTACCTTGGGCAAAACCTCTTCTTCGTTTAATAGGGTGAGGTAATTCTTAACCAGCAAAAGTCCTAGTTCAGCACCGCCTGACCCCATACCCCACTTGGTAAACTGAAGTAATATATTTTTAAATGTTTTCATCCGTTTTTGAGCAAAGGTATGTGCTCATCCACGATTTTCAAGCCATTACATAATCTTTTTGCGTTCGGGTTTTAAATCTTTCACCCATTGATTGACGATGTATTCATTTTTGTGCATCCATTCGCGCACGCCATCTTCCGGATCTGCTTCACTATTCATATAATAGATGAGACTGTTGATTTGCTGTTCAGAAAGCTGCATACGTTCGAAAAAGCGCACCACATGAGGTAATCGCTCCTCGAGCCCGCTGGTTCCGATCGCATAGATATTCTCCTGAATACCGAATACCGACCGCGGATCATTCAGAAAGCGCACCTCGAAACGATCAAACAACCAATGAGGCTCCCACCCCGTAATGACTATCTCTTCGCGGCGCTTAAAAGCCTCCGCAAATTGATCTGTCATTTCCTGCTCCGACAAGTCTTTCAGCTCAACACCCTCCAGTTCATATTGCTCAATCGCGTGGCGTGCCTGAGCCATGATACCAGCTCCGGAATCAATTCCAATGATTGATACGCTAGTACCTTTCAAATCATTAATCGATTGGTATTGGCTATAGTCCGGAACAACCAGACCTGTTCGGGCATGCGGATAAATAATTCCCAGCATTTCAATCTTTCCGGTATACGTTTCCAGATAGCCACGATGAGTTTCGGGTAACCAGGCATCGGCAAACACATCGGATTTTCCACTGGCCACTTCTGCATAGGCTTCTTCCACGTCTGTGAGTTTCGCTTCAACCTCGATATCCATCTGTTCTTCAAGTAAAATTTTCGCCAGGTTCGTTAAAGCCACCGCTTCCGACCAGTCAGTATAAACCAGTTTTACTGTCAGGTCTTCACTCTTTTGATTGCCTGATTGCGAAGTACAAGCAGCCAACATTAACAACACACAGCATGCGATAAGACTATTCTTTGTTTTACGGATCATACATTTGGTTTTTTTCGGTTAATCAAATAAAGCTTCCAGAAATCCAAGAGTTTGCTTACGATCCTTCACGATCAGTACGGGGATATTTTTTTCTACCTCTGCCAATTCTTCCGACGTTCGGTCAAGAATCACGTTGGCCAGTTCCGACTTAATTTTGGATCCGATCATAATCAGGTCAGCATGATTTTTCAAGCCATAGTGATAAAGCAACTGCGCCTCCTGGTAATTCCGGTCATACAGAAATGCACAGGGAATGGCTTTCGGATCGAGCTTCAGTTTTTTCATGAATTTTTCGTATTCTTTCTCACTATGTTTAGTCATTTTTTGCTGCAGGCGCTTTTCGTCATCGTGTGAATACTGTGGAAAATGGCTGATTGGAATTCTGTAGGCATGAAGCGCAATTAACTGTGCCCCGGTATATTCAGAAAGCTGAATAGCTGTCTTCATAGCAATTTCCGACATCTTGGAAAAATCGATCCGCACCAGAATCTTCTCAATCTTGGGAAACACTGTTTCACTGACCAGTATTATCGACGAAGGCGTTAAAGGCATCACCCGGCGAGGCAAAGCACCTGACCCCTGATAACCCACTTTTTTTCCAAACACTGTGAGGTTGATTTTGTGCTCGCGGGTAAATTGCAGCAAGGTGTCCGATTTGATGCCTTCTTCTACCACCACCTCTGTTTCAATACTTTCTTGATGCGAAAAATTCTTGGCTACGTTTTCCTCCAATTCTTCCTGTAACACCTTGCTGATTGGCCGTTTCAGATCAGGAAATTCACTCAAAATTTCTGCTGGCAAATCGTAATTTTGCAACAAGTGAAGGAAATATATCTTTTTTGCGTCGGTTTGTTCAACCAGGTAACTGGCATAGCTGATCAAGAAATCATCCATTTCCGTCAGGTCCATGCAAACCATAATGTTATCTAATTTATCCATTGTATTTTGTTTTATGGTGAACTTTATTTCGATTCTCTTTTTTTCAGAATGTCAGCAACAATCTTCTGATAATCCTTATGCTCCCGTTCCCGCACTCGCTCCATCATTTCAAGATGCTCGCCACGCAGCCCTTTTAGTAAACTCCAGGCAATAATAATGAGAATGATGGCAAAAGGTAAGCCTGTTGTAATAGCAGCTGTTTGCAATGCTTGCAATCCTCCGCCCAACAACAACACAGCAGCAATAGCTCCTTCGGTTAGCGCCCAAAATATGCGTTGAGCTACCGGTGCATCCAACTTTCCTCCCGCCGTCAAGCTGTCGACAACCAGAGAACCGGAGTCGGAACTGGTAACAAAAAAGCTGGTCACCAGAATGACTCCCACCAATGAGGTCACCGATGAAATCGGAAATTGCTCCAAAAGCACGTACAGCGAAGTTGCCACATTTTCTTTTGCAGCTCCGGCAATATCGGCAAGCCCGTTTAGTTCCAAAAACATGGCACTTCCACCAAAAGCTGACAACCATAAAAAGGTCAGCAAGGTGGGTACAATGAGAACGCCTAGTACAAATTCTTTTAAGCTACGACCACGCGAAATACGGGCAATAAACATCCCTACAAAGGGCGACCAGCTCACCCACCACGCCCAGTAGAAAACGGTCCAACTATTTTGCCAATCTGACTGCTGATAGGTTTCCGTCCAAAAGCTTAGCTCAAAAAAGTTTTGTACGTAACTTCCAAGGTTTTGCACAAACGAGTCGACGATGAATAAAGTTGGTCCGACAATAATGATGAATACCAGAAATAATCCTGCCAATACAATATTAATTTCACTCAGGCGCTTCACCCCGGAGCTCAAGCCCGCAACAACCGAACCTGTTGCAGCAAGCGTAATCAGCGTAATTAAAATCACCTGGGTGTTGATGGTATCAGGCAGGTTGAACAGGTGAGCCAATCCGGCACTCACTTGTTGAACTCCCATTCCGAGTGAGGTGGCTAATCCGAATAAGGTAGCAACTACCGCCATCACATTGATGATTTTACCAATCGGTCCGTTTACTCTTTTACCAAGCAGCGGATAAAAAACGGAGCTAATGGTGAGTGGCAATCCGCGATTAAAGGTAAAGAAAGCCAAGGCCATTCCTACTAAAGCATAAATTCCCCAGGCATGCAGTCCCCAATGCAAAAAGGTCAATTCCATGGCCGTACGGGCAGCCTCAACGGTTTGGTCTTCTGAAGTAGGAGAATTGATAAAATGATTCATGGGTTCACCCACACTCCAGAACAAAATACCAATACCCATTCCGGCACTGAATAGCATAGCGAACCAGGCTCCTTTGGAAAACTCAGGCTTGGCTTGTCGACCACCCAGTTTAATTTTACCGTACTTGCTAAAAGCAATGTAGAGCACAAATACCAGAAAGAAATTTACAGCCAACACAAAAAACCAACCACCGCCCTCCGAGATTGAATTTTGAATCGTACTAAAGATTTCTGCCATCGGTTCTCCTACAATTAGAGTAACAGCAATAAAGAGAACAACGACAATAGCCGATGGCCAAAAAACAGGGCCGTCAACATCAAAATATTTTTTGGTGGATTTTAACTCAGGATTGATCTCGTACTCTTCTTCTTTTTCTGCCATGTTGAAGTTTTTAAATTTACGTTATCAGAAGATCGTTTCTCTTTGGATTAACCGTTAAGATAGGAAAATTGAAGGGCTATTACAAAAATGATTTAAAATCAACAACCTTAAACACTAGTTAACAAATAGTTGCCAAGCAAATGGTAAAGCTAACTTAAACTAAAAAATCAATCTTTTCTGTACGTTTTAATCATATCATTCACGTAACCGGTGACGATTTCCTGCAATTCCAATGGAAATTCCACCTGGGCATGGCTCCCGGTATTCAGCATCCAAATAGCAAATCCACGCAAATCGCTGTTTGAAAATTGCATGCGAACCCGATCTCCTAAATCTTCTTCGGCAAGAAATCCATACCAGTATTTCGACTCATCAATCAACTTTTGCCTGGACTTGGAAACTAACAGCGTAATATTAGCTTCGGATGTGATCATAGCATTTTGCGCCATGTACTGACTAATGCTTACGTGTTGTTTCCCTTTGAAGTTTTCTGAAGTCAATCGCAAGTCTGCAATACGGTCGAGCCGAAAGTCGCGGTAGTCTTTTCGCAACTGGCACCAGGCCAGCAAATGCCAGCGCGAGCTGTAATTGCACAAGCCAATGGGTTCTACTCTGCGCAAAACCGCTTCTTCGGCATGCTTCGATTCATACTTAATTTGAAGCACTTGCTTATTTACCAGTGCTTGCTGAATCTCGTTCAGATAAAGTAAACGAAAACGGTCGCCCATCGAATGGTAATTATAAACTTCCACGTGCTCGTGCAGTTTCTCAAGGTAATCCTTTTCCGAAGGCTTCAGAATAGCCTTTACCTTGTATAGCGCTGAGCAGAAATCTGACTTAATCTTTTCATCACTCATTTTCCCAACCAGCTTTTCGCCAAACAACAAGGCAGAAGCTTCATCGCTGGTAAACATGACCGGAGGCAAATGATAACTCTCCTGTAAAAAGTACCCCACTCCGGCTTCGGCTCCAATAGGAACACCCGCTTCCTCCAACGCACGAATATCGCGATACACGGTTCGCAAGCTAATCTCAAAGCGGCCAGCAATTTCCTGCGCCTTTACAACACGCTTGCTTTGCAGCTGAATCAATATGGCATTGAGACGATCGGTGCGGTTCATGGTTCAATAAGTACAAAGTTCATAAGTTCGAAGTACACGAGTGCAAAATAGTAAAAAGCTTCAAGATACAAGGAAATGGCAAAGACTACTTGCCCGCCTGAGGCTTGAAGCTTGCAACTTATAGCTTCTATTTTTTAATGGCCATCCGTTTCTCATCAATCATTAAATGGATGAACGATTTGCGCCCATTTTCCCGGATGAATTCGATGGAGGCCTTGCGATCGGAGCGAAAGAAAAGCTCGAAAAATGAGGAGATAAAATTGTTAAACTTCTTGCACTCGCGTGGATTGGTTGTGGTGCAATCGGCACAGGAATCATAGCCATTTTCCATACAGCAAGCGCGGACTTTACACCAACTTGCCTTTTCATTGGCTTCGCAACCACCGCATTTGTTACTCATATACTTTTTGCAGTTTCCGCAATACAGCCCGCATTTGGAAACCAACTGAAGATTGGCTTGTGATAAAGTGTTCATGTCTCGTGGATTTAAAAGTTGCACTAAGTTACAAAAACAAAACCGCCATTACGAGAAGGTATGACGAAGCAATCTGTTGATAATCATTTCTACAGATTGCTTCGTTTCACTCGCAAAGACGGTTCATCGACTAAACAATTCTCATTGAATAATCACCTGAATTTCCGTTACATTATTGGCTTCATTTTCAAAATCGCAGGCATGATACACTTCCCTACTTGCTCCGGCTGGAACAATTCCTTTGCGACTCATCTCACCAAAAACCTGATTATAAGTGTTGCCCAATTTATACCAACTACCTTTATGGATTTCGGAAATGCAGTTGATTTCAGGAAGCTCTACAAAACGAAACTTGCCCGCATTTCCCTTCGCTCCATTTACCGGCAAACAGATATCCATGTTAAATCGGGTATCCGGTTTTCCGTCTACGCCAACATACTGCCAAACCGGGGGTGCAGTAATTTCAAGTCCCAATTCACGAGCTTTCGATTCAATTTCCGTTGGAATTTCTCCCGCATCACTCATAAGTGTTGCTAGTGTTGTTGTCGTTGAATACATCAGTACAGTTTGCTTTTCGATCGTTTTTTTCTCCATGGCATTTGAGGATTGATTAATAAAAAGAAACGAGAAGTAGAATACGAATAGACACTTGTCGTTTCATGATTTCTGAAAATTATTCATGTTTACTTCCACAAAGAAAACGGCAGCAAGTGACAACAGTATGTCAGCAGGGTTTTACAAAATGAAGAAAACCCAGTATATCAATATTGGTCGAAAGGTTATTCCCATTAGTCGCAGCTACAAAAAGGAAGTGCTGGAGAACCTGGAAAATAGCTAGCCATGCATCCCATAATTCCTAAAGTGATGCTGAAACGCCTGCATCACTTTTTGAGTAAACTTACCCGGTTTGCCATCCGCAATCGTACGGTCATCAATCGTTGTAACAGGCATGATGTGCTTGGTGGTGCTTGCCAAAAACACTTCATCCGCTGTCAACAGTGTCTCAATGGGGAGTTCAGTTTCCTTAAAAGGAATACCTTGTTCCTTCAGCAGTTCAATCACCACACGGCGGGTAACACCATCCAATACATTTTTTGAGGGTGTAATAACGTTGCCATTTTTAACGGCAAACACATTGCCGCGCGAAGTTTCCTGCACGGTTTCTCCATTGTGAAATAAGATATCGGTCACCCGTTGATCGGTTTGCTCATTCATCCAATACTGCCCGGCTAAATAGTTGGTCGATTTTGCTTCCGGTAGAAAACGATGATATTGTTTCATCACCAAACGAACCCCATCAGTATAAAATGAAGTTGGATAATCCGGCATTTGAGTTGGGAAAACATAGAGTGCCGCCTGGCAAATTCCGTCGAATTTTACTTCATGAGGTAAAACAAACAGCTTTACAAAACTACTAGTCAGCTTATTTCGTTCAATTAATTCATCTAATATCCATTTCAATTGATCATCAAACTTGGTGGTCAACTTTAATATTGCCATTGTTTTTAAAAAACGCTTGAGATGTCGATCACCATAAAAAGGCTTCCCGTTAATCACCTCTAAAAACTCAAAAGCGCCATAGCTGCGATTAATCGAAAGACTCGTAATGGGAATACTGATTTCTGCTAACTCTCTAAAAACACCGTTATCAAATCCAATCATAATTTTTAAAATTTACTGCACCCCAAATTACAACGCTTTTTTGACGGTTCCAACAGAAATGAAAATAGCAGTCACTCTCTCGATCTATGTTTAACAATATCTTTCTGAACGATCGTTAAAAAGGGAACGGTTTTTGAAATGCTGAGTAATGACACTTTAAAGCCCCAGCCCTATGAAAAACTGGTTCTTCATACTATTCTTGCTTATCTGCTTTTTTACAGCCCAAAAGCACCCGGCTTTAGCAGCTAGACTAGATTCCATTCAACTAGTAATTGATCAAGATCAACTCATCCTTCCTGGCGAAACATTCAAAATAGGCATAATTGCCTATAAACGAAACGGAAAAATTCGGAAAACATTTGGCATGCCCGGAGGTCGCACACTCTGGTGGAAATATAAAGTTGAGGTTGTTGGAGGAACTGATTTTGGTGGACGAATAACGGTTAACGAACAACTCAAACCATCGATAGGAAAATACATCAGTATTGAAGCCTACCCACGACGACAGCCCAAGCTAAAAAGGAAAGTGTTCGTTCCGCTCAATTATGAAACAGCTATTGCTTTTCAACCTACAACTTCTTTTGACAAAGCACCCGGATGTCGATTTGATGGAGAAGTCGTTTCGCTATTCAACAACAAAGTGGTTCAAATTTATGACAAGTTGAGAAGAAAAAAGGAAGCCGATAATTTCTTATTTATCCCCCAGGGTGGTGATTGGGATAATGGGAAATTCACAATCGACCCCGATTTTCGAAACATCAATAATCACCGGGTTGGTTTAGTTGTGAATTCAAAAACGAACCAAGCCGTATCCGATACCTTTTCAATCTTGCTGGATTACAAACACGACTACAGATTAAATTTGTATGGACGATCTGGCTATTCCGGGCATAATGGAAGTGATGGTTCCGACGGGTCAGCAGGTTATCATGGCGGTTATGGTGGAAATGGAAGGAATGGTGAGTACGGCGAAAACGGCCCCGATATTGGTGTTTGGGTCGACCTTTATCATGATTCAATTTTAAATGAACCGCTACTTTATGTGTATGCCGAAAACCTCTGGACCGGGAAGGATTATCGCTATTTGATTAATCCTGATGGTGGACGGCTTTCCGTAAGCTCAACAGGCGGACGGGGAGGCGATGGTGGGGATGGCGGTGATGGTGGGGACGGTGGCGATGGCCGCGACGGAGAAATATGGTTTGAAAAACGCATAGAAAAAAGAACCGTTAGCAAGCCATTTACCGAAAAACGCACTGTAACCGAAACCAAAACAATTACCAATAGCGATGGAGAACAAGAAGAGGTTGAAGTTGAAAAGGAAATTGAAGTGATCGTTTATAAAGACGTCGAAGAAGAATTTGAGATTAAAATCAGGCATCAGGGGCCTGGTGAAGATGGTGGCGATGGCGGCTGGGGAGGTGCCGGTGGTTTTGCCGGTGGCGGTGGCTATGGTGGCCATATTTCCTTATTTTTTACTGACGATGCCCGCCCCTATCAAAATCTGATTAGTGCATCCAGCAACGGCGGACCGGGAGGAAAAAATGGTGATGGTGGTGATGGCGGCCGCCGAGGAGACGGTGGCGATGGTAATCCTGACGGCTCTGACGGCCGAAGCGGAGGAAGTGGCCCTTCACGATTTGGCTGGGCCGATGATGGCTGGGATGGGAGCATTGAAGTAGAATCAACCGATGAGTTCTTCTTTTACACCCCTTCAGAATAAATAAGCCTGAGTTGCTCTTGGGGTCATCAAATTCATCTTTCGATGGTTTATATTACTTTTACGATATAATTATTGAAAGTGAGCCAAAAAATACTTTTCATCACACCGCCTTTTACACAGCTGAATACGCCGTATCCTGCAACAGCTTATTTGAAAGGATTTTTAAATACTCGTTCCATCGACTCCAATCAATGTGATTTAGGAATTGAAGTCATTTTAGCGTTGTTCTCTGGTGCAGGGTTAACCGCTCTTTTTCAGAAAATTGAGGCTAAAAAGCCTGTGTTGTCGGAAAACAGCCAGCGTATTTTTGACATGCGTGCTGAATATATCCGAACAATTGACCCGGTGATTGCCTTGCTTCAGAATAAAAACAGTACCCTGGCTCATATTATTTGCGATGGATGCTACCTCCCCGAGGCATCGCGCTTTGCAAATACCGAAGACCTCGACTGGGCTTTTGGAACCATGGGCTTACACGATAAAGCCAAGCATTTGGCAACCCTTTACCTCGAAGACTTGTCGGATCTAATTGTTGAAGCCGTTGATTCTCATTTTGGTTTCAGCCGTTATGCCGAACGACTGGGCCGATCGGCCAATACCTTTGACGAACTGCACGAATCACTTCAGGCTCCGGATAGTTTTATCGACCAGTTGCTGGCCACTTTACTTCAGCAAAAAATAGAACAATATCAACCAACTGTTGTGGCCTTTTCGGTGCCTTTTCCCGGAAATTTATACAGTGCCCTAAAAAGCGGACAATGGCTTAAAAAGCATTATCCGGAAATTAAAATTGTGATGGGTGGAGGTTTTCCAAATACCGAATTGCGCTCAATTTCTGATCCGCGCGTATTCGATTACCTCGACTTTATTACGCTTGACGATGGCGAAGCCCCTACCCTTTTGCTCCTTGAATATTTGGATGGAAAGCGAGAAGCCAATCAGTTAAAACGTACGTTCAGGTGTGAAAGTGGCACGGTGATTTATTGCGATGAAGCTACTGAAAACGACATTTTTCAGGCCGATGTGGGTGCTCCCGACTATTCCGGTCTGCCACTTGACAACTATCTTTCGGTGATTGAAATTGTGAACCCCATGCACCGCCTGTGGAGCGATGGACGCTGGAACAAGCTAACGCTGGCTCATGGTTGCTACTGGGGCCGATGTACTTTTTGCGACACGTCGCTCGACTACATCCGGCGCTACGAGCCCAGCAGCGTAAAATCACTGTGCGACCGCATTGAACAGCTCATTGAGCAAACCGGGCAAATTGGCTTTCATTTTGTTGACGAAGCCGCACCCCCCGCTTTAATGCGTGCGCTGGCACTCGAAATTATTCGCAGAAAGTTAAGCGTGGTTTGGTGGACAAACATTCGTTTCGAGAAAAGTTTTACCTACGACCTGTGCTTGCTGCTGAAAGAGTCAGGCTGCATTGCCGTTTCCGGTGGGCTGGAAGTTGCTTCCGACCGACTACTGGGAATGATTAACAAAGGAGTAAGTCTGAGTAAAGTAGCCAAGGTTACTGATAATTTCACCCAGGCAGGAATAATGGTTCATGCCTACCTGATGTATGGTTTCCCAACGCAAACAGCGCAGGAAACGATCGATTCGCTCGACGTGGTTCGCCAGTTGTTCGAGGCAGGTGTCATTCAATCCGGCTTTTGGCACCAATTTGCCATGACCGCTCACAGTCCGGTTGGCCTTCATCCCGAAAAGTTCAAGGTGAAAATCAAAAATACAACTGCTGGCTCATTTGCCAACAACGACCTGATTCACGATGATCCGACAGGTTGTAAGCACGAACTTTTTAGTGAAGGCCTTAAAAAATCGCTGTTCAACTACATGCATGCGATTGGCTTTGAGATGCCGCTTCAAACGTGGTTCGATTTTAAAGTGCCACGCACCACTGTAAAACCTAATTTTATTGAACAAGCCATCGAATCGCAGGAGTATCTGCCGACAAGTTCGTCCGCTTCTGTGTTATGGCTGGGAGGAAAACCTACCATAAACTACTTCAGCAAAAAGAAAAAAAGCCAGGTTTACCCCATGGCAGAGCTGACCTTTCAGAATAAAAAAGCAGCATTAACCATCCAGCTCAAAGAACCGGAAGGGAAATGGCTTTTCGGCCAACTTCCAAAACTATCTGTTGAAAATGAAACGCTGCCAACATTCGACGAACTTCAGACAAGCTTTGAAGCCCAAACCAACGAAGATTTTATCTTATTCTGGAATAGCAAACCCATGATGCGATTGCGAAAAAATGGCTTGCTGATTCTATAATTGGTAAAGGATTATACAATAAAGGTCAAAAAATAAACGCCATTCTGATGGGTAATGAAATAGCTATCAGCAGACATTTTTTGATTGGAAGATATTAAGAAATGCTTCAATGCAATAGGTCTGTTTATTGTCGTCACAAACGACTGGCTAATAACCCCTCGTCACCGCTGGCGCTAAGACAAGGGGTAGGTGGATACAAATCCTTTCTCTCCGGTATAATCTCTAGCCGAACTATAAAGATAATCTTCAGCCCGGAAAACAATCATCCCGCGGACAGGTACCTTGCACTTCCGGTTCCGCACCAAATCCGATCCAACTGCAGCTTACGTTAGGGCATATCAAGAAGAACGCCGGTTGTATATTATCCCATAGGTGCCTGATTATTTGAAAATAATTCCAATTCGATATTTCTCTTTAGACTTTTCTTATCTGCTGATATCAAATAGTCATTAAGGTAGTCGGATAAGCTTGTCAAGTCTTGAAAAATGCTTAGCCTATTTATCCCAAAGAAGTCCAAAGAACTTAAAATCTCTTCCTTTGACTCTTTCTTAACAACGATCTTTTCTAACTCATTCTCCAATGCCTTGTCAAGTGGTATATTAGGAGTACCACTTATAGTAAAAATTCCCCTTTGACTTAAAATTCGAGCAGATAACCCGCTAGGAAAAAAAACACCAAATGCTGAATAGTCAAATGGACTAGTTTCAACTGGATTATTACTATCTCTAAGCTTGTAACAGAATATGGACGCATCTTTATCCTCTTTCTCCATCACCGCAAAATATACCGCAATTAGAGGATTCTTTGTCCAATCAAGAAGCCTTGTCGCCAAACCATAATGCTGAGCAAGAGCCAACCAATCCCAGTCTGTTATAGGCTCTTTGGTCAAAAAGTGTTTAGCATAGCGTTTCCAAGACTCAAATAATCCTTTCTCCGGAAGTGTCTTACTGTACTTTTTATGAAACTCAGGTCTCCCAGATTTTGGTAATAGTTTCCATGAGGAATCTGCTTGTCCCCTAAAAACATATGTATTCGAATTTTTAAATCGTTCAAATATCTGAATCAGTTCTGAAAATGACTTCACTTTAAACTCTTTCATGCTCATAAATAATCACTATCACTAACGTTTTTCCTTTGTCTATGTCCCGACCAAAGCTAACTTGTCCCTCCTACTCTTCAGCCCGCTTTTTCCACTTCTGCCTTCCCTGAGGGAGAGCAGAACGTTGTTCTGCGGGAGTGGCGTTTCGGCTCATTACTCGTGTATTTTACTTTTAACTGTCCCAAGTTAGCAATTTTGGGAGGCAAGCAATACTAGTGACTATAATTTAATTTCATTCAAAATAACAATCGCCCGGATTAAAAACAACCACCTCCCGGACTACAGTCCGGACTCCTCCTTGAAAATGAGGAGAAATGGAGACAGATCCACGAAGCTTGCTTGACTATTTTATTGCCGGTAATTAACCACAGGCCAATTTCCCATTCTGGCCGAGGAGGGGTGGCAATCGCAAAGCGGTTGACGGAGTGGTTTTGTTTATTCCTTCAATTTTTCAGAAATTGAATCAAAAAAATGCCCAAGCTCAATAACCGTCCTTCCCTTAGAAGCTATCGTAAAAACCTGCGCAACCACTCCACCGCTGCTGAAGCAACATTATGGAAGCTTCTTAGAAACAAACAAGTTGGGGGTTTAAAATTCAGAAGGCAGCATTCAATTGGAAACTACATTCTTGACTTTTATTGTCCTCAATTGCAACTCGCCATCGAATTGGATGGAGAAGTACATTCCGGTACCTATTCCGAAGAAAAAGACCGCGAAAGGGATTCATTTCTTAACCACCAAGGAATTCAGGTGATCCACTTTGAAAATCGTTGGGTATACGAATACCCACAGGATATCGTGGAGGAAATTCTGAAAGTTAAAAATAAGCAATAAAAACAACCACCTCCCGGACTAAAGCCCGGACTCCTCCTTGAAAATGAGGAGAAATGAGGACAGATCTACGAAGCTTGCTTGACTATTTTGTTGCCGGAAATTAACCACAGGCCAATTTCCCATCCTCGCCGAGGAGGGGTGGCAATCGCAAAGCGGTTGACGGGGTGGTTTTGTTTATAACTCTAAACATTTATCGGAAAAAAGAAGTAAGACCGAAAACGAAAGAACGTTTCTTTTAGAATGGGTAAGCGAACCAACAAAGCCCCCGGGTGGTTTCACCCAGAGGCTCAATATTACTTGCTTTCAACGAAGATCAGTACTTCCTAAAAGGATTGTTTTTTACTTTTTTAACCATTTTTGAAAATGATCTCTCTTGTTTCCTCTTTTCCTGCACTGAAGTGGTATAATGCCATGCTTCTCTTCGTAGTTTGAGGTAATTTTCATACACCCCATTGTCAATATCGCCATTTTCTATGGCTTCGATCACAGCGCAACCTTTTTGGTTGATATGTTGACAATCACGAAAACGACACTGCCCTTCAAAACGACCGATATCCAACACTTCCGACAAGGTATCGGCATCGTCATTTGTAACACCAAAAACTTTTACTCCCGGCGTGTCTATTAACACTCCTGATCCTTCCATTAGTATCATCTCGCGACGCGTTGAAGTATGTTTTCCTTTTCCGGTAGAGCCACTAATAGCTGCTGTTTGCAGAATTTCCTGCCCGCATAATGCATTGATCAGTGTACTTTTTCCGACACCGGAAGAACCGATAAATACAGCTGTCTCACCCGGCGATATCAATTCACGCAATTGTTCAATACTATCCGGTGAATAAATGCTGGTAAAGAAAACAGCTGCTTTATCGGATAGGTGCTTTAATGCATTTTCGATCTCATCCTTGTCAAATGCTAAGTCCGACTTTGTCAGCACTAACACAGGTTGTATATCTTCATCAGCAATTTGTAGCATAAAGCGTTCAGTACGTCGTGCATTGAAATTATCGTCAATACTTTGCACGATAAATGCCTTATCTACATACGAGGCAATCGCTTGTTTTTCAGATACCGATCCACTTTTTAA
Source organism: Sunxiuqinia sp. (assembly GCF_055140945.1). Taxonomy (NCBI): domain Bacteria; kingdom Pseudomonadati; phylum Bacteroidota; class Bacteroidia; order Marinilabiliales; family Prolixibacteraceae; genus Sunxiuqinia; species Sunxiuqinia sp. The sequence continues at coordinate 58,001 of NZ_JBSQYS010000007.1, read as the reverse complement.
ACGGTAAAGCGTTTTTTTTCTGGGTAACAATTCGTGGATGATTCCTCTATTTGAATCAACCAACTGAAAAATGACCCAATCTCCAGTGCAGGGATATTCGACATGTTCCCTTCCATAAAGCATATTTCCGGTCAGCTCACAGATGTAGAAACCTTCTTCCGAAACAACCTCATAGCAGGTTTTATGGGTAACTGAAACCCGCCCGTGCAGATGATCCTTGAAAATTGATGCTTGCTTTTGTTGAAACAACGATTCGCTCCAACCATATAATGATAAACTATTCATCATGTTGAATTTAATATTGCTGAACGTATGGCATTAGCATACGATGCTTTCTTCGCCATGGTTCAAACGACTAATTATGTGTAGACATGAAAATAACTCCGGCAAGAATTTGCCTGAGTTTAATTAAGGGATAACCTTGGGTGAATCCCAAAGGTTATTTACTTTACCAAATCCATTTTAATTTTAAACATCAAACTTTTTTAGCTAAAACAAAGGTACGATTTTTTTTGGATCGCATTGGAAATCATCGGTCCCGGAAATACTTTGAAAAGTGAATTCTTATGGAATTCCTACTTCAAAAAAACAACTATCTTTGTAGCCCTTAAACAGAATTGGTTTTCACGACAATAAAAAAATCACGTTGACATGACATCATACAAACGTACTTTAATTACTTCTGCCCTGCCTTATGCTAATGGGCCCGTACACATTGGTCACCTGGCGGGGGTTTATGTTCCGGCTGATATTTATGCGCGCTACCTCCGACTGAAAAACGAAGAGGTTTTGCTCATTGGTGGCTCGGATGAACACGGTGTTCCTATTACCCTGAAAGCAAAAAACGAAGGTGTTACTCCGCAAGATATCGTGGACAAATACCACGGAATGATTAAAGATTCGTTTGAGCGCTTCGGCATTTCGTTTGATGTGTATTCACGGACCAGTTCCAAAATTCATCATGAAACAGCAGCCGGTTTTTTCAAGAAGTTGTACGACGATGGTAAGTTTGCAGAGCAAACCAGCGAACAATATTACGACGAAGAAAACAAGCAGTTTTTGGCCGACCGCTACATCGTGGGAACCTGTCCAAAATGTTCGTTCGACAACGCTTATGGCGACCAATGCGAGAGCTGCGGAACATCGTTGAGCCCAACCGAACTGATCAACCCGAAATCGATGATCAGCGGAAATACCCCCGTATTGAAAGAAACAAAACACTGGTACCTGCCGCTCGACCAGTACGAACCGTGGTTAAAAGAATGGATACTGGAAGGTCACAAAGAATGGAAGTCGAATGTATACGGGCAATGCAAAAGCTGGATCGACAGTGGACTGAACCCGCGTGCCGTAACCCGCGACCTGAATTGGGGCGTGCCTGTGCCTATTGACGAAGCCGAAGGAAAAGTGCTGTACGTGTGGTTTGATGCACCGATTGGCTATATTTCGGCCACCAAAGAGCTGACACCCGATTGGGAAAAATGGTGGAAAGATGAAGAAACCAAAATGCTGCATTTCATCGGAAAAGACAACATTGTTTTCCACTGTATTATTTTCCCAACCATGCTGAAAGCCGAAGGAAGCTACATTTTACCGGAGAATGTGCCAGCCAACGAATTTCTGAACCTTGAAGGCGATAAGATTTCGACCTCACGCAACTGGGCCGTTTGGTTGCACGAATACCTGGAAGAATTCCCCGGAAAAGAAGATGTATTGAAATACACCTTGACTGCCAACGCCCCGGAAACCAAAGACAATGACTTTACCTGGAAAGATTTTCAGGCTCGCAACAACAACGAACTGGTGGCTGTACTTGGTAACTTTGTAAACCGCGCACTGGTACTCACTCAAAAATATTACGAAGGTGTTGTTCCCGCTCTTGGAGAGTTGAATGAAGTGGATCAAGCCACGTTAGCCGAAATTGGCAACCTTAAAACTGAAGTTGAAAAAAGCCTGGACAACTACCGTTTCCGCGAAGCACTGAAATTGGCCATGGATTTGGCTCGATTGGGGAACAAATACCTGGCAGACGAAGAGCCTTGGAAAGTGTTTAAAACCGATCCGGAACGTGTAAAAACGGTAATGAATATCTGTTTACAAATTACCGCCAACCTGACCATCATGCTAAAGCCGTTTCTACCTTTCAGCATGGATAAGCTTTGTGGCTTTATCAACTTTGATAAACTGGATTGGAGCGAGCTGGGCCGAACAGATCTACTGCCTGCCGGACACCAAACCAACAAGCCGGAGTTGTTGTTCGAAAAAATTGAAGATGCCACCATCGAAGCACAGGTTCAAAAATTGCTGGACACTAAAAAAGCAAACGAAGTAGCTGAAGCTGTGGCAAAACCGGCGAAAGAAAATTGCTCGTTTGACGATTTCATGAAAATGGACATTCGCACAGCGACCATTTTAGAAGCTGAGCCGGTTGCTAAAACCAAGAAACTGATGAAGATTTTAGTAGATACCGGAATCGATAAACGCACTGTGGTTTCCGGAATTGCCGAATATTACAAAGCAGAAGAAATCATCGGTAAGCAGGTATCGGTTTTGGTGAATCTGGAACCCCGAAAACTGCGTGGTATCGAATCGCAAGGAATGATTCTGATGGCTGAAGATGCCGATGGAACCTTGAAGTTTGTATCTCCTGAAAGCTCGGTTAAAAACGGATCGGAAGTAAGATAAGAAATCAAGACAGTCGTTGCCAACTCTTGTTGGCAGCGCTTCCGTAAGTTGCCGTACTGCTCTGCAGATCGGTAACTTACTCTACATATAACTGAAACCGCTTTTGTACGCAAAGGCGGTTTTTCCTCAAAAAAAAGGGCCGCAACCGCGTACCCTTTTCAAACTAATAAACCAACTAAACCTAAAACTAAATCTTTATTCGTTTAAATATTTTTTATTTCGATGTTTGAAGTTCGATGTTCTCTTCGTCCCATTCAACATCAAGCTTACTTCGTCCCCAAATTTGTTCTTTCCCTTTTTGAACATCGAACTTAACATCAAAAACAACAGACGTATCAGAAAAGTTCATTATGACCAAAAGTTTGTAAGAAGTTAACAGATCAAATTCGAGGCTTAACCAATCTGCTAGCTTACAAGCGGTCAATTTATACTCAATCCACGGAGGAAAATGACAAGGAACTCAGCAATTCAATGAATCGGCTTATATACTGACATTTACAGCAGCCAATGAAACGCCAAAATCCAGCTTTTACAATAAGGTTGAGCGAAAAAGACGAATGACTATAGTGGACATGTTTAAGATTATTTGATAGCCAAATCTATTTGACTAATTTTATTCCACAACAACAAGAGGTTAAGGTCACGAACCTATTTGATATTTTCGGTTTCGCTTCTATCACAAATTGTTAAAGACTCGAAACATGACACTAAATTATTCGCACTACTTAAAAAGAATCGCTATGAAAAGAATTGCTGTATTGTGTCTCCTTTTAGGTTCTATTCTTGCTCAAACTAGTGCCGCAGAGCCATTTCGAGAACCATTTATTCAACTGTTTATTGATGGAAAGCTGATGGAAAGCGGTTCCGATTTCGAAGTTAACAAAGGCGATCAATTCACACTTCTGGCACAACTAAAAGGTGGTCGCTCAGATTTTGTTTGGTATCCTGACACTTACTTTGATTTTAGCTCCGATGCAAAAATTGTCAGCAGGGGTAACAAAAAAATAGTTTATCAGGAAGGCGACCAAGAAAAGACCTGGGAACTATTAAGTGAAAACATTGAATTTGAATCGGACAATAAAATCAAGCTGGACATGTTGCAGGAACTAGCGAATAGGCATATGGTTGAAGTGAACATTCCGGCGGGCAACATCGAAAAATCGTACATTAAAGTGACGATTGTTTCAACCTGGCAATTTACCGATGGAAATACAACACGATTAGAAGAAAACAAAGCCGATGCAATTATCCATCTGGATATCATTGGAAATGAAAATGAATGGTTTGCAACACCCAATATAAAAGCATCCGGTTACAAAAGTAATTCGATAGAAGAAAAATTAAATGGAATTCAAAGCTCATACGATACAATTGAAGATTTGCTTACCAGCTTTGACTTTGCCTCAGTTCAGGGAGAAATACGGAATTTGCAAAACTTAATGCGTGAATTGGAAACTCAGGTGCGAAAGATAGAAGCTGAAACCCCAACAAACGCGACAGATCTATACTTTAAAGGAACTCCCAGTGATGAAGTTATTAAGGATATTAGTCGCTTCAAGGAACTGGAAGAAGCCTGGAATGAACTGGAAACGATTGTTAATGATCAAACTGATGAGCTCAGCAAATTGGAGCAATCCGGTGATCGGATTAAACGCAAAGAGTTGTTTTCATTAATTAAACCAATAATCAAATGGCAAGAGTCGCTACCAACCAATGCTGAAGCGCTTTTAACTACTTACACCAAGGATATTGACTGGACAGATATCATGATACAAAGTGCACTTTCTTTTAATCCTGAGAAAGACCGGATCAATAATCCGGACCTGGCAATAACTGATTTTAAAGAGTTTTTAAGCAGACGAACACAGCAGGTTCAAACTGAGAAGAAGAAAATTAATTACGCTTCAACACGTCTGCAAGCGGTAAAAATATTTGATGGAATGCTTCTGGGCTATTTCTCATCAATCAATTTTGCCAAGTGGGAAAATACGAGAGAATAACAAACTAATAACCAGATTACAATCTAATTTTGTTTAAAGTTTTAATCAATTATCTGAACAAAAATAGGTTTTTTGTTGTTTTTGAAGCAATAGTATGTTAGGGATACTGAATCAATGCCATGAAAACAATTAAGAAACACGCCGGAATTTACACTTTACACGCTGAACAAAAACTCCCGATTAGCTTAAATGATGCTTGGGAGTTTTTTTCTAATCCGGAAAATCTTGAGAAGATTACGCCGCCAAGTATGCATTTCAAAATTACCTCAGGAGAAATCGTTCCGATGTATCCCGGCCAAATAATTACTTATCATGTTTCACCGTTTCCGGGATACACAACCCACTGGGTTACCGAAATTACGCAGGTAAAGGAAAAGCATTTTTTTGTTGATGAACAACGTTTCGGGCCCTACAAAATGTGGCATCACGAACACCTATTTCAGGAAATAGCAGATGGAACATTAATAACCGATAAAGTGAGCTACAAGTTACCTTTTGGAGCACTTGGTCATCTGGCTCATCACTTGTTTGTTCAAGGCCAACTTGAACATATTTTCGCATACCGGTACAATTATCTCATTAATTACTTAAAAAAATAGCAAGTCATGTTTGGATTATTTAAACGAAAATCACCAATAGAAAAGCTTCAGGCGAAATATAACAAATTGATGAAAGACTATCACGAGATCTCAAAAGTCAATCGGAAAGAAGCTGAAAAATACTATGTACAGGCTGAGAAAATTTTAACTGAAATCAAGACTATTCAGAGCAAGTAATTGACTTACTATACCACCACCATGTTGGGAAACCAAGAGAATAAAGTATTGGGTATCGATGGTTGCAAAACCGGCTGGTGCGTGGCGGTTTACGATGGGATAAACTATTCCATTGAAATTTTTTCCACGCGGAATCAAATTCTTCATCAGCATTCTGATGCGATCTGCTGCCTGATTGATATGCCAATTGGCTTGCCCAGAAATGGAGAAAAGAGAAATCAGGAGAGCATTGCCCGCAAGGAATTATCTCCAGGATTTTCGTCAACTATTTTTACCCCTCCCTGCTACGAAGCTTTATCTGCAACAAACTACGAAGAAGCAAAACTGATTAATCAGCAAATCACCGGAAAAATCTTTATCGATTCAGTCCTGGAACTTAGTGCCCAAAATAAAAGAACTTGATCAGTTTTTAGAACAAAATCCAGCTTGGAAACCAAAAACGATGGAGAGCCATCCGGAGATTAACTTCAAAAATCTCAACAACGGTAGGCTTTTAAAGCACAAGAAAGCAGCCAAAGAGCATGTCGGTATTCAAGAACGTTTAGCAATCCTTTCCAAACACCACCAAGCGCTGCCAACCTTTTTCAATCAGTATCGAAATCGATTCAAGAAATGGCAAGTAAAAGATGATGATTTGGTGGATGCACTCTAATTATTAAACGATGCTACTATCCAGTGCCGGACATGTTGCCGATATGATCTCAAGGATGAAAAACAATCGGTCCCTGAGAAAAAAGAAAGCTTATTTCAACACCGAAGATCCGATTGTGCTAAAAGAAAAACACCGGAATCTTTATTTTAAAAAGGTTTCACGTGAAACAAAAGGCCGATTTCTGAATAAAATAAGCCTACAAACAACTAAACGCAAACGGTATGAACGAATAGTACTTGCAGCAATGGCCATTATAATGATCGCCTTTATTTGGTATCTGAAGAACTACACCTAAATCAACAAAACCACCCATAAAATCACTGATAAACAAGACTCATTTAATTGATATTGTTTTGATATTGACGAACTCGCGAATACCCAGAAGAGACAACTCCCGACCATAGCCACTTTCTTTTATTCCACCAAAAGGTAATCGAGGATCTGATTTCACAAAGTCGTTTACAAACACACATCCTGCTTCGAGTCCTTTCTCCGCTATTTTCTTTCCCCGTTCCAAATCAGCGGTAAACACCCCGGCGCCCAATCCGAAAACCGTGTCGTTTGCAATTTTAATTCCCTCTTCTTCGGTTTTTACTTTGAATAAAGAAGCCACCGGACCAAAAAGTTCCTCTTCGTAAGCCGGCATTCCAGGTTCAACATTCTCCAGAACTGTAGGCGGATAAAACGAATCATCATCATTGGGGATAAAACCGCCACAAATTATGTTGGCTCCTTTAGCCACCGAAGCGCTCACCTGGCCATGTAATTCATCCCTTAAATCATGCCGTGCCATCGGCCCAATCTTTGTATCCGCATCTTCAGGATTACCATATTTTGCGGTTTGCATTTCCTTTACAAATGCCTCTCTAAACTGATCATAAACGCTTTCAACAACAATAAACCGTTTGGCTCCAATACAACTTTGTCCGGCATTTAGCAAACGAGCTGAAGCACAAAGCTTAGCAGCTTCTTCAATATCGGCATCCTCCAAAATTAAATAGGGATCGCTCCCTCCCAGCTCAAGTACCGATTTTTTTAACACGGATCCGGCAATTGCTGCTACCGACTTACCCGCCGGAGTACTTCCGGTTAAAGTAACTGCCTTTATTTTAGGGTTCTCTAGAACCTGCTTTACGGCGCTTCCGCGAATTAGCAGACTGCGAAAGACATTTTCGGGCAACCCGGCATCGCGAACCAGCTTTTCGATGGCCAGTGAGCATCCCTGAACATTACTGGCATGTTTTAGTACACCGGTATTACCAGCCATCAGTGCCGGTGCCAAAAACCGGAAAACCTGCCAAAAGGGAAAGTTCCAGGGCATCACAGCCAATACAGTTCCCAAGGGTTGAAAGCTGACAAATGACTCGGAAGCATCGGACTCAATAACTTCACTATCGAGAAACTGAGCACCATTTTCGGCGTAAAATCGGCAAACCCAAGCGCACTTTTCAATTTCGCTTACAGCTTCTTTTTTCACCTTCCCCATTTCATACATAATCAGGTTCGAAAGTGATTCTTTCTGCTCTGTAAGCTGATTAACCAGTTCCAGCAAATAGTTTTTTCGTTCCTCAAATGTGGTCTTTTTCCACGATTGAAAGGCTACATCGACCTCTTTGATAATGTGTTTGGCTTCTGAGCCAGTGTGTTCTTTATAATTCTCAATTATTTTATTTGTGAATGGATTTATTGATTTCATAGCATTTCTGTTTTTTTGAAAATCTGATAATTGCCGATAGCTAAATGACTTAATGTTGAAAACGCAGTCGTTAAGGACTATTTCTAATCTCATCAACTTTTGTCCATTAAATTTAAGCATAAAAAAAGGGCTTTTCAAGAAAAGCCCTTTTCGTATTTGTTATCATTTTTAGCTTAATCAACTAACTTAAACTGACTTTCTTTAACGTCTCTTGAGTTTGTTCCTACAAAAACTTTGAAATCTCCCGGTTCTGCCGTCCATTTTTTATCAATATTATAAAAAGCCAAATCCTGCGGTGTTAAACTGAATGTCACTTCTTTTGATTCTCCAACCGGAATTGTCACCTTTTTAAAAGCTTTCAATTCCTTAACAGGGCGTGCTACCGATGCAAATAAATCATGAATATAAAGTTGAACGACTTCTGTTCCCTCCCTTTTTCCTGTATTTTTTACCTGAACAGTTACTTTTACCAACTCATCGAATGAAATCTGATCTTTATCGAGTGAGATATCGGAGTATTCAAAATTGGTGTAGGTCAGTCCGTAACCAAAAGGATAAAGTGGCACTTTAGGCGCATCAGTATAATGTGACCAAAATACATTTCCTTCGCCATTGTCGGGCCGACCAGTGCTCAGATGATTGTAATAAATTGGTGCTTGTCCGGTTACTACCGGAAAAGACACCGGCAATTTTCCTGAAGGCGCAAAATCGCCAAACAAAACGTCAGCTATGGCGTTTCCTGACTCTAGTCCCAAGTGCCAAACTTCAAGTATCGCTTTGGCTTTTTCGGCAATTTCGCCTAATACTACCGGACGTCCATTCATCAACACAACAACTATATTTGGATTGACAGCATAAATCTCGTTGAAAAACTCCATTTGCAATCCTTTCAGCCTGATATCAGTCTGGCTTCTCCCCTCGCCTGTCTGAAAGCAATTCTCACCCAAAGCCATGACAACAACATCTGATTTTTGCGCCAACACCTTTGCCTCTTCGAAACCACTACGATCGGTTATATTGAAATTGAGCTCTTTCACAAAGCTTTTCTCACCATCGATTAATCGAACGCCTTGAGTAAACTGAATGTCATTTTTTTGTTCTTTATTGGCTTTGATTCCTTCAATAAGCGAAACCGCCGAATTGGGTATTGCACTGGCTCTCCAACTTCCAATCGGACTATCTTTATCTTCGGCCAATTCACCCATTACTGCAATGGATAAACCATTTTTAGCTAAAGGTAAAACCTCTCCTTCATTCTTCAATAAAACAATTGACTTACGGGCAGCATCTCGCGCTACAGCCAAATTCTCAGCAGAAAGAATGACCTCTTTTTCACGTTCGACATTGCTGTATTGATAAGGATCATCAAATAAACCCAATTCAAATTTCATCTTTAATACTCGTCCGGCAGCATCATTAATCAAGGCTTCATCAATAGTTCCTTCAGCAACCAATTCTTCCAAATGATCGACATAACAGCGACCTTCCATATCCATATCGCAACCACCAATAATGGCAAGTTTTGCTGCTTCCTTTTTATTTGGGGCAACTCCATGATTGACAATCTCACCAACTGAGTTCCAGTCAGAAACCACCATGCCATCATATCCCCATTCGCCTTTTAAAATATCGCGCAGCAGGTAGGTATTCATGGTAGCAGGTATGCCACCAATCACATTGAAGGCATTCATGAACGAAGCCGCACCAGCATCGGCAGCAGCTTTAAATGGAGGTAGCACCGTGTTGTGCAGCGTATTGTCGCTAATGTCAACAGTATTATAATCACGCCCGGCTTCGATAAAACCATAGGCGGCAAAATGCTTGGCGCAAGCTGCAACAGTGCTTGTACTGGACAAATCATCGCCTTGAAAGCCTTTTACACGAGCAGCGGCAAACAAGGATCCCAAGTAAGGATCTTCTCCTGCTCCTTCCATAACTCGCCCCCAACGGGCATCGCGAGAGATATCTACCATGGGTGCAAAGGTCCAGTGAATACCTGCAGCAGAAGCCTCTTTAGCAGCAATTGAAGCTGATTTTTTTGCAAGCGCCGGTTCCCAGCTTGCCGCTTCGGCCAATGGAATTGGAAAGAGGGTTCGGTAGCCATGAATGACATCGTAACCAAAAACCAAGGGAATACCAAGTCTACTGTTTTCAACGGCCAGTTTCTGGGCTTCTCTTGTGGCTTCGGCTCCGGTTACATTTAGCATTGATCCGACCATGCCGGTTTTAATTTGCTCCAACTGATTTTGCATATCCTCTGCTGCGGGAGCCGGACCAGTCATTTCCCACTGACTAGTATACTGATTTAACTGGCCAATTTTTTCCTGAAGCGTCATCAGCTTTAATAGTGAATCAACTTTTACGTCAATTGGATCGGGTTTTACGGAATTATTCGTAGCGTCAACTTTTGCCATAAATAGAAAAAGTAATAGTGAAATGATTATTGATTTAGTGGTAAACATTGTAATAGTACTTTAAAATTTAGGAAGCTAAATTACAATAATCCGCAGAAATTGAGATATAAAAAGGGCTTTCTTAATAGAAAGCCCCAAATAAATCAATGCTAAAAATGTCAACTATCCGCGATTTGCACTAATCGGTATATCGGTTAGTTCTGAAATCTTGACAGGTCGTTGTTCCTCAATACTTTTTCGGGCTGCAATACCGATAAGAATTGACATCGCACCATCGCGAGTTCCAGCCGAGTGTTTATACGGATCGGCCATGTTTGGATCTTTAAAGATCTTATCTTGCAAGCGAACATCTCCTCCACCGTGTCCACCACGAATGCGGGGTACTTTCACCAAATCATATTCAGTTTCCCAGTTTTTCATCACCATTATTTCATCATAGGCTGAATTATTTTCCTCCGCATTTTGGTTCATTTCCTGAGCATGCAGTTGAGCTTGATTTACGCGCTCATCTGCACGCCAAGGAATACCTTCCCACGAATCGATACGGCCATCCATACCATTAAAAGCGATTCGCCAACCTTCGTAAGGAGAATAGGTTGTTAAGGAGTAACTTACCTGCACATCGTTGGCATATTTTATCTGAACAGCCATTTTATCGTAAATATCAACATCGTGGCGCCACAAGCAATTGTCGCGGATATAACCATCATATTTTTCATTTTTTACATACAAATCCACGTAACGATCATTTTCCATGATATCCCAATAAAACTTACATTTATCGGTATACGCACAAGAACGGCAGTTCGCACCGCGAAATTCGTTGTTGCTACCATAGTGCTCCAACTCGCCATAAGCAGTCACTTCCAATGGGTCTGAATCAATCCACCAATTGAGCAAATCGAAATGATGAGTGGATTTGTGTACCAGCAAGGTTCCTCCTTTGTCTCGTTCGCCGTGCCAACGACGGAAATAAGAAGCACCATGATAAGTATTTAAGTACCAGTGAAAATCGACCGAAGTAATTTTGCCAACTTCCTTTTTCGTCAACAATTCCTTCAGTTTTGAAAACTGATGTCCGTACCGATAATTAAACCCAACGATTACCTTTCTGCCGGTTTTGCGTTCCGCATCCAAAATTGATTGACATTTAACTTCATCAGTTGTCATGGGTTTCTCCGTGATTACATCGCAACCCATTTCCAGGGCTTTTACGATGTATTTATCGTGCGTAGAATCCATTGTGGTAACAATCACTATTTCAGGCTTAGTTTTGTTTACCATTTCTTCAAAATCAGTAAAAACAGGACAATCTACTCCCATATAATCCAGCGCAAATTGGAGCCTCCCGGGATTAATGTCACAAAGTCCAACAAACTCAGCCTCATTTGAGTAATTGTCCACGATATTTTTACCCCAGAAACTTGTTCCCCGAACTCCTGTTCCCACTAAAGCAAGTTTTGTTTTTGACGAGGCAGGCCGCGCCATTGATTGAACTGGATTGGTCAAAAGGGCTCCGGCAGTTAAAGTTCCGGCAGCTCCCAAAAAATGTCGTCGATTTAAATTTTTTGACTTCATCATAAGTAGTAAGATTTAATTTTATTGTGATTACTATCGTATTTGGTTACGAATTATTTAGGATTTCTATACTGAATATATCTGGTTCTTGTTATTTTTGAAAAAGATAACCTATAAAAGCAGTAAAGTCTACGTTAAAAAAGTGTTTTACAAAACTGAAAACTAACAACTTGACAAAATCAAAGAGCCATATCGATATTTACCTGAAAAAAATTATTGAAAGTCATGTTTTTTCAAAATCTCCGGTTAACAGAGAGCTCTTAAAATACTTGGTTCAGTCTTCATTCAAAGGTGAGAAACCGAAAGAATTCCAAATTGCAGCTGATGTATTTGGGAAAAAGTATAATCCTGAGAAGGAAATCAACGTAAGGGTTTATGTCCATAATTTGAGAAAGAAACTGAAAGAATATTACGAGCAAGAGGGTCAGGATGATGATTTGATTTTTGAATTGCCAAAGGGGCAATATACCATCGATTTTAAGCATTTACCGATTAAAGCCATGAAAAAAAATGTCAATCGCTTTACGCCGGTATTATTTCTTTTCAGTGTTTTCATTCTTGCCGGAGTGCTGCTTTTTCATGTTTTTTTTCCTTCGAAACCGGTGAAAATCGAATTTTGGAAACCGTTTTTTTCGACTGATTTTACAACCCGAATTGTGCTGGGTGATCATTATTTTTACCGAGGAACTGTTCCATCAGGACAGTTTGGAAGTATGCGGGACAGCAGAATTAATTCGGATGCTGAGTTTGACAATTTTGTGAAACAACATCCGGAGTTAATCGATCAGGTGGAAAAAAACGATATCACCTATGTTAATAATCAAGCCCCTATGGGTTTATTTAATCTTCTGCAACTAGTTGGCGGTAAGCATCAAAACATCGAAATGGATTTTTCGTCCCGGGTAAAACTGGAAGATTTTAGAGATGAAAATCTGATTTTCATTGGTTCCTTTAAAACACTTCAGGATCTTAAAAAAACAGTTGAAAAATTGGGTTTGATCTACAATATTGAAGAGTCTGTTTTAAACTATCAGGTTGCTGACTCAACATTCGCGTTTAACAATCGCTCGACTTCATATTTAAGTTACGAATATGCGACCGTTTCCTATTTCGAGCTTCCGGATGGACGATGTGTATTATTTTTTCTGTGCGACAGAGATATCGGGAATATGGCTCTTACCAAATATTTTACCGATGAAACTAAAATGAAAGCGTTCGAAACAAAAATTCAGTTCCTTGACAGCAAAAATTTCAAGGCTGTATTTGAAGTAAAAGGTGAAAATCGAACTGATTTTGATATCCACCTGATCAGGCTTGACGCTTTACCTGCAAATGTTTCAGAAATTTGGCCATAAAAAAGCCCGGGTATTTACCCAGGCTCAAGAATTTTTCTTTCACTAATGATTATCTTGTCATTGGAACTTCCAATAAAAGTAACTGGCTCTTCTTTTTGATACTGACACTGATTTTATCACCAACGTGGGTTAGCCCGGCTGCATCGCGCCTTGATAAGGTATAATCATCTACTTCCACCTTGCCCTCAATCACCATTAAAAACAGGCCATTGTCCGAATTATTCATGATGTAATCAATCGACTTCCCGGCTTCAAAATCGCCTCTGTATATCCGGGCATCCTGATGAATCCAGAGTGACTTATTTTCGCCATCAGGAGAAACAACCATCTGCCACTTATTGGCTACGTCGGCTTCATCAAAATAAGCCTGTCCATAACGAGGTTCAACATTTTCCTTCTTCGGAAACAGCCAGATTTGAAAAAAACTAACCGGTTTATCTTCCGAAGGATTAAATTCGGAGTGCGTAACTCCGGAACCAGCTGACATCACCTGCACCTCGCCCTTTTTAATAATGGAACCTGTTCCCATGCTATCTTTGTGTTCCAGCTCCCCATCAAGCACAATCGAAACAATTTCCATATTGTCGTGCGGATGAGTACCAAATCCCATTTTAGGCTCTACAAGGTCATCATTGAGTACCCGCAGTACACCAAAGTTTAACCTCGAAGGGCAATAGTAATTTGCAAAACTAAAGGTGTGTCTGCTTTTTAGCCAGCCATGATCGGCTGCTCCCCTACTGTCTGATCGATATAGAACAACATTCATTGTTCTCTCCTTTCTTACTTATTTGCTACTAATACATAATTTAAAGTGAAGTCGTCATAAATCATCTTATCACCCAAATTATCGAAGAATGATGATGATCCGTATTTCACATCATAATCTGATCGGTCAATTGTTATGGCACCTTCCACTTTTACATGGTCACCATCAGCTAAAGACTTTCCTTTAAACGAAACCGGTTTCGTAATTCCTTTGATTGTCAAGTCGCCAGTGAATGAGTATTCATCACCAGATTTTTCAACATCTGTTAAAACCAATTTTGCTATCGGAAATTTCTCTACTGAGAAGAAATCCTCCGACTTCAGGTGACCTTCCAGCTTTGCTTTATAATCTGCATCTTCAATATCTTCATTGATAATTGACTGCATATCAATAACTACAGTTCCACCTTTGATTGCTCCACCAGCTACTTCTAATGATCCTTCTTTAATATTAATTGAACCATTATGTTCGCCTGTAACTTTTTTACCGAACCAATCAACATTACTTGAACTGGTATCTATAACATAATTTCCGGCAATAACTGCGGAGCTAAAAATTAAAGCTATACCTAAAATCGTCCATTTTTTTAAATTCATTGTTTTCATGTCTATCTGTTTTTTGTTTGTAATTATTCATCTACAAAAATACAGAGCTTAACAGGCATAGAAAATGGACTAAAACTAAATTTTATGGTACTTTTTTCGACTAGTATCTCTAAAGTCCTTGATAGTAAACCCAGTATACTTTTTAAAGAAGCGGCTAAAATAGGATGGATCATCAAATCCGAGCGAATAAGCAATCTCCTTTCCATTTAAATCAGTACCAAATAATTTCTGCTTCGCTTCTTCAATAACTCGGTTACGAATCATTTCACCGGCAGTAATTCCTGTTGTCTTTTTGGCAATCTCATTCAAACAAGTTGGATTCATACTCAACATATCAGCATAAGATGAAACACTTTTTTCAGTTCTATAGTTATCCTCTATCAGCTTTTTAAATCGAATAATTGAAAAATTGTCGGTATCCTCCTCCTTAGTGTCCAGCGGATTATACTGGGTTTCGAATAGTCGGATAGATTTCAATAAAAACAAATGTAGCAGGTTTAAAACGACATCCTGGCTATAATCGTCCGTTCGCTGAAATTCTTCAAGCATAAGGTTTATAAGATTCGAAAGCTTTTCTTTATCCGAGCTTTCTTCAATCTTTACAATGCTTTTAAACTCGGGATTATTAAATAAATCATATTCCTTCAGCGGAGTATAGTCTTTTCGATTATAACGCACGAACTCCTCATTAAAAAGAATGGAATAGCCACCTGCCATTTGATCTAAAACCAAGCGATGTTTTAATCCCGGAGGAACAAAAAGGATGGAGTCCTTTTCGAGCACATACTCAACAAAATCGGTGGCATGAACCGCCTGACCATCTTGAATCCAAATGATCGAATAAAAATCATGAAGATGAGGTAATTGGTTTTCCTGCCGCTCCTCGTCTCCAAGCTCACAGATTTTCATGATCGTGAAAATCCGATCTTCGCTGTCATCAAAAAGGTTATTACTCGTCATTCAACCACACGTATTTCGCTACTCATATTCATTGCTTTTTTGTAAACAGCACTTACACCGCAGTATTTTTCCTCTGACAGGTCTACTGCTTTCTGCAGTTTTTCCAAGGGTAAATCTTTCCCCTTAAACTCGTAAACTACCTTGATTTCCTGATACCTTTTGGGGTGATCATCAGTCACATCTCCTTCAACAACAACGCGAAAACTTTCAGGAACAACTTTCATCTTCTTCAAAATTGAAATGACATCAATTCCGGAGCAACCTGCTAAAGCTGTTAGCATCAGCTTTTTTGGTCGTGGTCCTAAATCATCACCTCCGCTCTCTTTTCCAGCGTCAATCGTTACTTGGTGTCCATCCATATCCGTTTCAAAGGCCATATTTCCTTTCCAGGCCAGATCAATAAAATGTTTCATAAAAATGTAATTTTAAACAATTATAGATACAAATTGTGTTATTATCAACACTAGATTAAAACATGAAACTATCTAAATAAATAGTTTTACAAATATAAATGTTCATTGTATATTTAAATTTAATTTAGGATTTATTAATCAATTCATTATAAATTAAGGTTCATGAGAAGTTCAATTAACCGACCAACTGAAGAAGAGTGTGAACTTTCAGGATTTCAGTTGTTTAAAAAGCTTACAGAACAAGAATTTGCTCAACTTAATTATGATAAAACTTGCTCTTTGTATAAAAAAGGAAGTATTATTTATAGAGAAGGTAGCCGATTAACTGGTTTTTATTGCGTTACAAAGGGCATTATAAAGATATTCAAAACAGGCATTGACGGGAAAGAGCAAATCATTCGCTTTGCAAAAAGGGGGGAAATTATTGCCTATCGATCTTTACTAAGTGAAGAAGCGGCCTGTACAACTGCTAAAGTGATTGACGAAGCCGTATTGTGCCATATTCCTTATCAAACCTTACAGTTTCTGATTAAAAGTAACTGGCAATTTTCACATCATATGCTGCAAATCGTATGTAAGGAATTACGCGAAGCAAACGATTATATCACTGATATAGCCCAAAAAACTGTACGCGAGCGTTTGGCTGAAGTATTGTTATTATTGAAAGAAAGTTTTGATTTGGACAATACCAATACCTTACAGATTTCGCTTACGCGCGAAGAACTGGCCAATATTGTGGGTACGGCTACTGAAAGTGTGATTCGTTTGCTTTCGGAATTTAAACACGACAACTTAATTGATTTACAAGGTAGAAAGATAAAACTATTGGATATTAAGGCGTTAACTCGGGTAGCTGGTTTATAATACTGGCCTTAAAATTCTTCTCACCGTCATATTTCGACCCGGATTTAGAAGCTGGCATTTATTTGCTTATCCAATCTTCCGGGTTCATTTTTTGGTTTTCCTGCCAAACCTGAAATTTGAGTATCGTTTTGTCGCCATCGGCCGAATCGGAGTAAATTGTTCCAACTTTTTGCCTGGTTTTAACCTGCTGACCAGCTTTTACAACCACTTCTTTCAGGTTAGAATAAACGCTTAAAAAACTTCCGTGGCGAATAATGACCGCCATATTACCACCTGAAATAGCAAATACCTTGCTTACAATGCCATTAAACACAGCGAGCGCATCGGAACCGGGAGTTGTGCTTATTTCGATTCCATTGCTCTTCACCTGAACATTCTTTAGCACCGCATGGGTATGCACCCCAAAATGTTCGGTGATTATTCCCCGTTCAACCGGCCAGGGAATACGTCCTTTGTTTTCTTGAAAATTAGCTGCCAATAGCTTTTGATCAGGTGTCATCTCAAACTGGCCTTTTTCGCGGGCTTTACGAGCTTCTTCTTCTATTAAGCGTTCTATTTCTCGGTTTAACTCCTCTTGCTCCTTTTGTTGTTCACGAAGCTTTTTCCGGAGCTGCCGTTGCTGTCTTTGGAGATCCTGAACCTGCTGATTTTGCTGATTTTTTTCACTCAGTAGCTGATCTGTTTCGGTCTGCTGGCTAGTCAACAATTCCGCTTTTTGTCGTTTTTGTGTTTTAAGCTTTGCGACTTTCTCTTCCACAATTTGCTGCAGGGCCTCAATAACTTCAACCTGTGATTTCCGGTATCTGGCGTATTGTTTCAAATAAAGCATGCGCTTGTATGCCTGGTTTAAATTCTCTGCTGATAACAGAAAGATAAGCATGTCGTAGCTGTTTTTATTCTTCTGAGCAAACCGGATCATCGCAGCATACTCTTTTTTCAAATCTTTCAAATCAGTTTGAAGCATCTCTGATACTTCCGAATTTTCAGCAATGTAATTATTAAGCGCATCAATCTCAGAGCCAATCGCCCGAATCAGTTGATTTCGATTTTCAATCTGAGAATTGAGCAATTTCAACTTATTCAAGCTTACTTTTTCATTTTTTTGGGCTTCCTGAAGCAGTGAAGACGTATATTTTATCACCTGCTCAGTATTTGCCTTTTTAGTGCGCAAATCGGTAAGCGACTGTCCGATCGAGCCCAATCCATTAAGAAGGAGTAACAAGCTTAAAAAAACACCTTTCATAGGCTTATAGCGTTTTTTGTAGTTGTGATGTCGTCCGCCATTTAATCTTCCGGTATTTACTGATGATTATTTCCCCAGTTCAAATTGAATCCAAAAAATCAAGGCCGCTTTACCCGATCGTATCTGTCGGGAATATTAAAATTAAATGACTGGTCTTTATCGGTCGAGAATTTACTGAGTTTAATCTTGATCGACAACTCTTTTTTGGGACTTGCAAAATAAATATCGATATCGCCGGGATATAATTGCCGATTTACCTTTTCAAACTCAGAAAAATCTACGGTTACCTTTCGATTGTTAGATTGATCATCCAACTCAATCTTTTGAATTTTAAACGTTTTCGGATCAACAAATAATCGTTGGATTACAAAATCATCTTCATCCAACTTTTTAAGATATCGATCTATTTTATCTTCCTTTCCTTTACGGAGAATCTTGTTGAGCTTCCGGTTTTTTAACGATTGTAAGACATATCTACCCGAATCGATGTACGAAACAAAATCCTTAAAATCATTATCCCGTTCGCTATCACGATACGAAAATGCTTCGTTACTGATAATCGATTGTATCATTTCAAAATCCAGGTCAGCATTCACAAAATCACTTAAATAATCGTAATCCTCTCTCAAATAACTCTTATCCAAATAGTTGACCATCTTAACACTATCGGGAGTCAAATACAGACGTGCGATCGGAACATTGATTTTACTCAAGGTGAGCAGCATTCGTTTGTCCTTTTCCGACTTCAGATTTGCCCTGAATGAGGTTTTATCATTTGGCCCCTCATATTGGCAGGCTATTCGTTTAATAGCCATCATATCATAGTCAAAGGAATTATCTTCAATCTTTTTTATTAGCCGATTGGTACTGATTGGCTTTACTTTTTCAATGGTTACCAGCTTAGTTGTTTTACAAGATGTAAAAGCAAAAACCAGTAAAACGATGATTGTTGTGTATTGCTTTAAGGGTTGTGTTTTCAAGGGACTAAACTTTCAATAAATCGTGATTCTTCAATTTTTTGTTCCAGAACGTCTGTTCCTTCTCCAAATGATTTGGCCTTTTTCCATTGCTCCATTGCCCTGTCTTTCTCCCCCAGTTTAAACAAAATATCGCCATAATGCTCCAATAAAACCGGGTTTTCACCTCCGCCATTATTTATTGCTGATTCGATATAAAATTTGGCTAATTGGTAATCTTTTCGCTTAAATAACACCCACGCATAAGTATCGAGAAAAGTAGGATTTTCAGGATTTTCTTGTACAACCCGTCCACTCATTCGCTCCGCTTTTTCAAGTTGTTCTCCTCGTTCTGAAAGATAATAAGCGTAATTATTGATCGCCATGTAGTTATCGGGATCCATTTTCAGCACTTTATCGAACGCTTCAAATGCATCTTCAACATAATTGAGGTTGTAACTGGCTTCTGCTCGATAAAGCTCAAATTGCACTTTGAGCGATTGATTATCCAACACGTAAATCTGGCCTTCATCCAAAACCTGCAACGCTTCTTCATACTTTTTCAATTGCAGCGAGGCCACCGCGTTTAAAGCATACAAAACAGCTTGATTTGGAAACAATTCGATCGCTTGTTTGCTTTCATTATACAGGCTTTCAAAGTCCATCAAATCGTTATCCATAAACAGCAGTTGTTGCCAGATCACGAAATTGTCTTTGTCGGTTTCAAGGTATTGCCTTAGGTAGCTTCGAGATTCATCAATTTTGCCTTGTCTCATTAGGTGCTCGGCATAAATGGTATACAGTCGGTTATCATCCGGGTGTGTTTTTTGTAAAATATCCAGCAACTCCTCAATTTGTTCATTGCTCCAATCCGAGCTATCTGCATCATTTGTTTGCAGCATGTAATACTGCATTTTTGTTTCAGCATCCAGCTCTTCACTGGCAAAGGCTTTTTTGATATGATTAAAGGCCTCTTCTTTACTATTTTGTTCGATGTAATAACTAGCCAACGAAAAATGAACGAAGCCATTTTCCGGATCCATTTCCAATATTTTATTGAAATATTTGAGGGCATTTGTCGAATCGCCTTGTTGCTGATACAATTCCGCCAGCAAGCCATAATATTGCGTATCTTCCGGATCGGATTGAATGAGTTTATTAATCTCTTCAAACGCTTTATCCGGTTTTTCCCACGCGACATAAAGTTGCTGTTTAGCTACCGATATCTGTTCATTTAAACCTGTTTCCTTCTCCAACTTATCGTAGGCCGCAATTGCTTCAGCATAGTTCTCAGCCATTGCTAACAATACTGCTTTGGAGTATAAATATTCCAGGTTATCAGGTTCCTTATTACTCAGCTCCGTATAAAGTTTAGCCGCTTCACTAAATTGCTGACGCTGACGATAAATTTCGGCCAGCAACAATTTGTACCACTTGTTTTTCGAATTTAAGCTGATCGCCTTTTCGAGCAGGAGCGAAGCACTCGTTAAGTCTTTATTGGCAAAATGAATATTGGCCATTTCGTACATGGCCACATCTGAATTTGGGTCTATTTCGAGGCAGCGTGAAAAAATAGAAACAGCATTTTGAATATTCCCAAGCTTTTTCTGCTTTAAGCCTTCAATAAATAAATATTCAAATTCATTTTGCTGATCTTCCGATAGTGTGTCTTCTTCTTTCTTCTCTTCAACGGTTTCTGCCTTTGCGCTGCTAACCACTTGTTTTTGAGTAGTAGAACAAGAAACCAAAACGATGCCCGACAACAAAAAATATGTCAGTTTTTTTAATGTCATTTCAATCTTTAATTTTTTCCTGTATGCCCAAAACCTCCTGCTCCACGTTCTGTTTCCTCCAACAGTTCAACAGGTTTCCAGGCTACAGTTTCGTGTTTTGCAATCACCATTTGGCAAATGCGCTCTCCATGATTAATTACAAATTCTTCGTTTGACAAATTAACCAGAATGATCTTAATTTCGCCACGATAATCAGCATCAATTGTTCCGGGAGTATTTAAAACGGTAACCCCTTTTTTAATTGCCAAACCACTACGGGGTCTGATTTGCGCTTCGTGTCCAACCGGCAACTCAATAAACAAACCAGTAGGAACCAGCGTGCGTTCCAGCGGTTTTAAAACGATTGGTTCATCTAAATTTGCTCTCAAATCCATACCTGCTGACAATGCTGTGCTGTATGCCGGCAATTCATTTTTTGATTGATTAACTATTTTTACTTCCATAAGTTGCTTTTTTACAATCTGCAAAGATAGCTAAATATCGTAAGCTACATTGAGACTTTCCGCCATTAACAAATTTTAAACCTATTCGATAAAGAACAGTTCTTCCATTATTCGGTCCGAAATAAACAGCCCTTCGGTTGACAAGGTATAACTGCCATTATCCAAACGAAGATGTTTACTATCCAGGTATTTTTCCGCTTCATTTTTAAAATACTCAACAAATTTTTCTCCAAAGTTCTCTTCCAGGTAGATACTTGAAATGCCCCATTTGGTTCGAAGCGAAGTAATCATGTAGTCGTTGTACTGATCTTGCTCCGAAAGTACTTCCTGTTCGAAAAAATCGCTATTCGTTTCAATTGCTTGAAGATATTTTTTTAAACTCGACACATTCCATCGCCGTGTTTGATGATCGTATGAATGAGCTGATGGCCCAAAACCCAGGTATTTTTTTCGTTCCCAGTAGGCTTTGTTGTGCTTTGAGTACAGCTGATTACGCGCAAAATTTGATATTTCGTATTGCTCGAAACCAGCTTGTTGTAGTCGGTTTAATAACAGTTTAAATTGTTGAAGACTCAACTCGTCAGGTAACTCTTTAATTTTGCCCGTTTTCAGGTAATCATAGAAAACCGTTCCTTCATGATAAGTGAGGTGATAAGCCGAGATATGCTGCACATTCAATAAAAGTGCCTTTTCAATATTGTCCGTCCAATCTTCAAGTGTTTGATTGGGTAAGCCGTAAATTAAATCGATGCTGATATTGGTAATTCCAGCTTCTTGAGCTGCTCGAATGGATGTTAACGCTTGCTGACTGTTGTGTCTTCGATTCATGCTTTTCAGGTCATGATCATTAAATGACTGTGTGCCAATACTTAATCGATTGACTGATGTTTCTTTTACTCCGTTTAAAAACGCTGGAGTTAGGTCATCGGGATTGGCTTCTAAGGTAATCTCTACGTCAGTTGATAGCTTATAAAGCTGATCAATTAAAGCTAAAATTTCATTAATCTCAGCAATTTTCAAAACTGATGGGGTTCCTCCTCCAAAATATATGCTGCCTATTTCTTCGTGTTCAAGCTCACTTTTACGCCATTCTATTTCCTGTTTCAGTGCGGATAAAAAATCAACTTTCGCTCCAAAATCAGTTGTTTTGTAAAAATCACAATAATGACACTTGGTCTTGCAAAATGGAATATGAATGTAAATTCCGGCCATAAAGCAGTCTTTCCTTTTCTTTCTCCGACGGCCTGCCGGAAGTTTGGCTTACATTTTAATGAGATCTTCGTGACCAGCCATATCATCAATAATCCTTTCAAGCGTTGTTTCGCTATAAAAAATTGACAGCTTTTCACGAACCTCTGAAAAACTCTTGTGAACCGGGCAAGGTTGACCTTGCTCATGATGTGTGGAGCATGGCTCCATACTGATTAAACAGTTTTTGAAAAAGTCCTCTCCATCAATGATGCTCACAATTTCATACAATGAAATATCACTTTTTTCTTTTCCCAAACCAAAACCACCGTTTGGACCTTTGGTAGAAACCAACACTTTCTGTTTGACGAGATTTTGCAGAATTTTTCCTAAAAAGGGAGTCGGAATACTTAAATCATTTGAAATCTTTTTAATTCCAATTTTAGTTCCTTCACCATCACTAAATTTTCCGAGATAGATTAATGCCCGGATCGCATATTTACAAGTATTAGACAGCATAATATTATCGTTTGTTTTTCCATTGTTGACTAAAAGACTCTCTGGCAAATGTTGGCAGAGATTTTTTATCCCCCATTGCATCTTTGTTTAAGTTGCCAAGTTTATTTTTCGTAGTTCCGTTTACCAGATCTAATCGTTTCCGCTTCATAAAAGCATATTCAAAAGCCTTCATGCCAATATTCCAGGATAGGGGGGAGTCGCCATTTTTTACTGCATCGCGCCGGTTGTATAGCAACATGTTGTGAAGTGGTATTTTTACCGGGCAAACTTCGGTACATTTACCACAAACCGAGCAAGCTGAACTTAAATGATTATACTCGGAAAAACCTTTTAAAAAGGGCGTAATGATTGAGCCGATCGGACCACTATAAGTAGCGTCATAAGTGTATCCACCAACATTTCGATAGATTGGGCAGGCATTTAAACATGCTCCACAACGAATACATTTCAACGCTTCAAACTGGTCATCTTGCTGGTACAATTCCGTTCGTTTATTATCCAGCAAAATCACATACATTTTTTCTGGTCCATCTTGCTCTTCCTGCCTTCTTGGTCCTGACACAATCGAATTATACACGGTTATCTGCTGACCAGTACCATGTGCTGCCAACAAAGGCCACATCAATCCTAAATCCGTCATACTCGGCACCACTTTTTCAATCCCGGCAATTACAATATGAATTTTTGGAAATGAAAAGGTCATCATTGCATTTCCTTCATTCTCGGTTAATGCAATTGCTCCTTTATCGGCAATTAAAAAATTGGCTCCTGTAACACCAATATCGGCTTTTGTAAACTTATTTCGAAGCAAACCACGCACAAAACCAGTTAAATATTCGGGAGTGCTTTTTTCGGGAGTGTCAAACTTTTCATGAAAAAGATCAGCGATATCTTCTTTCGACTTGTGCATGGCCGGAGTTACAATGTGATAAGGTTTTTCGCCGGCAATTTGCACAATGTATTCGCCCAAATCCGTTTCCAACGACTCCACACCAACAGCTTCAACATGCTCATTTAAATCAATTTCCTCGGTGGTCATCGATTTACTTTTCACCAATAACTTCGCTTCATTATCTTTCAAAATTTGCTGAACCGACAGAATGGCTTCGTTGGCATCTTCAGCCCAAATCACTTCTGTTCCGTTGGCCTGACTATTTTTTTCAAATTCAATTAAATAATCAGCTAAATTATTGATGACCTTTGACTTAATATATGATGCCCGCTCTTTGGCAAGATCTAAGTTGCTGTATCGCTTTTTACCACGATCAACGGCAGCATCATATTTCGACATATTAAATTTAATTGTCGCCCGATGTCGCTTATCGAAAGCAATATTTTCAGAATCTTTTATGAAATGTCCTTTTTCCTTTGACATACTTAGCTTAGTGGCATTTTATTAATTCGTCGTAAATGTCGTCCGCCTTCAAAATCAGTTGAAAGAAAAGTTTTAACAATCATAATCGCTTCGTCGTCAGTGACAAAACGAGCTGGTAAAGCACACACATTAGCATTGTTATGAAGCCGCGCCAACGCTGCAATTTCAGGTTTCCAACAAATGGCCGACCGAATATCCTGATGCTTATTGGCTGTCATGTTTATGCCATTTCCACTTCCACAAAGCGAAATTCCAAGATCAAACTCCTTATTTTCAATAGCTTCTGCCATGGGATGTGCCCAATCCGGATAGTCAGAACTTTCAGCCGAAAAAGCACCAAAATCCTGACAAATTACCCCTTGTTCTTTCAGAAAATTCAACACCACCTGTTTTCTTTCATAGCCAGCATGGTCTGACGATAACGCAATCTTTAATTTATTCATTTTCACTAAAAATAATCAAAAATAATACTTAAAAGTATTTATTTGGAATTCTTATTTAAGAAACTTTAAAATTTCTTTTTTTTCGATGCTAAAAATCAAACCTACAAAACTAAGCATGAGTCCTGTATGAACCGCATACATTGCAAAGGACGTAGAAATATTTAATATTTTGGCAGCCGAATAAATAGCTAATGCAACAAAAAAATAAAGTCCAATTCGTTTGAGCGGGTAGTTGACCGGAAAATACCTTTGCCCAAAAAAGTAGGAAAGCCCAGTCATTACAACAAAACAAATTAACACGGCCCAAGCCGAAGCCACATAACCATATTGAGGTATAAAAACGAAATTTAAAACAAGCGTTATTACTGCACCAACACCAGCAAAATAGGCTCCAAAGCGTGTTTTATCAGTTAACTTATACCACAACGACAGGGTATAGTAAATTCCCAAAAATAAATTCGCCATCAAAACAATGGGAACAACATTTAAGCCTGAATGATACTCCTTGTCAATGATTAATTTTACCACATCAATGTACAAACAGATACCCAGAAAAATCAGTAATCCAAAAATTACAAAGTACTTCATTACAATGGCATAACCCCGCTTATTATCTTCGGATTTCACCTGCGAAAAAAAGAATGGTTCAAAAGCATATCTAAATGCCTGGATGAACATATTCATCAATACTGCCATTTTGTAGTTGGCACCATAAATTCCGAGTTGCGACATGGGATCTTGTTCTGCGGGTAGTAGCTTCGGAAGCAAAATTTTATCGATATTCTGATTGATCATTCCCGCAACACCAACAATTAAAATAGGGAAAGAGTACCAAATCATTTCCTTCAGCAACTTAGCATCAAGCCGAAGTTTAATCCACATTTCAGGTATTAGCAATACGAAGTTTATTGCTGAAGCTATCAGGTTGGAAATAATAACATATCCAACACCAATTTCAGGAGAATAAACTAGGTTTACCCAACTAGCTGGATTGCTTTCTAATAAATTGGGACAAATACTTAAAAAGAAGATATTAAAGAAGACATTGAAGAAAATATTAATCAGCTTCAACGAGGCAAACTTAATTGCTTTCGATTCAATTCGAAGTTTGGCAAACGGGATGGATGTAAAGGCATCCAAGGCCAAAATAATGGCAATCCACTGAATGTATTCGGGATGGTTTTGATAATCCATCCACTGCGCAATCGTATCAGAAAAGGTTAGAACAACCAATAAAAAAGATGCTGAAGTAAGGAAAAGCGAAACCAATGTATTGGAATAAACTTGCTCTTTGTTCTTTTTATCGGAAGCATATCGGAAAAAACCTGTTTCCATTCCGTAAGTTAAAATAACCAGCAAAAAAGCCATGTATGCATACAAATTGGTAACAATACCAAATTGATCGGTCAGGAAAACATGCGAATAATAAGGAACCAGCCACCAATTGATAAAGCGGCCAACAATACTGCTCATTCCGTAAATAGCAGTTTCTCCGGCAAGTTTTTTAAATGAATTCAAATCGAACAAATTTTTTCAAAGATAGAGATTCATAAATGTTTTTTTTCATTCAAAAAGATTTTGTTTGATCTGAGTTCTTTCAAACTTTATGTATTTTTAAAAACTCAAAATAAGGTCACGGACCTATTTGATATTCTCGGTTTCGCTTCTATCACAAATTGTTAAAGACTCGAAATATGACATTAAATTATTCGCACTACTTAAAGCTCACATAAAATGAAGTTGAAATTTTTTCTTTTAACACTAATAACGACACTTTTTATCGGTTGTACTTCGTGCTCCAATACACCAAAAAGGTCGCGAAAACCTGTAGCTAAAATTACCATTCAACCCAGAGCCAATAAGCATGTTTATGGTGACTCTATTACAATTTCAATCAGTATTAAAAACAAAGATGGCGAGCTGAAAGATTCAAAGCTTTATATTGACAATGAACTGATTACAACCAGTAAACAACTGGATTTTTCATATTCAATTACTGAGCTGAATGAGCTTGGGAAACATAACATCAAAGTATTGGCTACCAAAACCGATGGAGTAGAAGGTGTTACCTTTAAAACCTTTGAAGTGGTTTCCGATATTGTTCCTGAAAATTACGGTTACGAAGTAGTAAAAACTTATCCTCATAACATCGAACATTTTACACAGGGACTCGAAATTCACGACAACAAATTTTACGAGAGTACAGGGGAAAATGGAAAATCAGGTATTTTTCAGTTTGACTTAAAAACTGGAAATGTGTTAAAATCATTTCACATGGAAGATCAATACTTCGGTGAAGGAATTACCATTTTAAAAGATAAAATTTACCAGCTCACCTATAAAGCTCAAAAAGGATTCGTTTACGATTTAAATTCTTTTGCGCGTGTCGATTCCTTTATTTACAACACTTCGGAAGGTTGGGGATTAACCCATGATAATACCTATTTGATTAAAACAGATGGCTCAGAATTTCTTCATTTTATGGATCCGGAAACATTTGAAGTTGTAAAAAAAATTCAGGTTTTCGATAACAAAGGACCTGTGAAATATTTAAATGAATTGGAGTTTCATAACGGAGAGCTTTACGCCAATATTTGGACAACTAACAAAGCGGTAAAAATCGATCCTAAAACAGGTAAAGTACTGGCTAATATCAATTTTGAAGGTTTATTATCAGTCCTTGTTAATTCAGATGTTGATGTATTGAACGGCATAGCCATTCATCCTGATAATGGAAAAATGTATATTACCGGCAAGCTTTGGCCAAAGCTTTTCGAAGTTAAACTTGTTAAAAAAGACTAGGCGAATCGCTATTTCCGTAATTGACTTTTCCTAGATGCTTGTAGGCACGTTCAGTTACTTCACGTCCACGAGGTGTTCGTTTGATGAATCCTTCCTTAATTAAAAAAGGTTCGTAAACCTCCTCAATCGTTCCCGAATCTTCGCCCACAGCTGTCGATATCGTGGAAATACCAACCGGTCCACCTTTAAATTTATCGATAATAGTTGTCAAAATTCTATTATCCATTTCATCCAATCCATGCTTATCGATATTTAAAGCTTCGAGCGAGAAACGTGTAATTTCCAAATCAATTTTACCATTGCCTTTCACCTGAGCAAAATCTCGCACACGACGAAGCAAAGCATTGACGATACGGGGAGTACCACGACTTCTGCCCGCTATTTCTAGCGCAGCTTTTTCATTGATTTCTACATTCAATATTTTGGCCGATCGTTTTACAATCCCCGTTAAAATACTCAAATCGTAATATTCAAAATGCGAGTTAATTCCAAAGCGTGCTCGTAGCGGACTTGTCAATAATCCGGATCGGGTAGTAGCTCCAATAAGCGTAAATGGGTTTAACTCCAATTGAATTGAACGTGCACTAGGGCCTTTATCAATGAGTATATCAATTTTGTAGTCCTCCATAGCCGAATACAAATATTCTTCAACAATGGGGCTTAAACGGTGTATTTCGTCGATAAACAGCACATCACTCTCCTCCAAATTAGTCAAAAGCCCGGCCAAATCACCTGGTTTATCTAAAACTGGTCCCGAAGTTAGCTTTAAACCTACTCCTAATTCATTGGAAATAATATTCGATAAAGTCGTTTTTCCTAATCCGGGTGGTCCGTGTAGTAAAACATGATCCAAAGCTTCACCACGCATTTTTGCGGCTTGTACAAAAACCTTCAGATTTTCTACAATTTTCTTCTGACCTTTAAAATCATCAAAAGTCAATGGACGCAAACGCTTATCCAAATCAAAATCTTTCTCTGGAAAAGATTCGTCGTGAAGATCAATGGGATCGGACATAAAACTACGATTTTCTAAACGAACAAATATAGCTTTATTTCATGAAGAGTAGGAAGATCAAGCTTATTTTACAATTTCGAGTTCCTGAAAAATTTGATTTAGCTTTTCAATGTCAAACGGTTTCGCCATAAAATCATCCATACCATAGGAAATACATTTTTCACGATCATTGTCCATGGTATTCGCTGTAAGTGCAATAATTGGTGTTCGCGTGTCTGCCTTCATCTCATTTTCCAGTTCCCTTATTTTGACCGTGGCTTCTAATCCATCCATTACTGGCATCATAATATCCATCAAAACAACGTCGTACTTGCCTTCTCTGAATTTATCAATAGCTTCCAATCCATTATTCGCGATTGTAACATCGTGTTTGTATTTTTTCAAACTAAAAGTTACAATCCTCTGATTAAGCACATTATCCTCTACAAGCAATATTGAAAGTTTCTCCTCCATCAAATATTTATTTAAGCTCTGTAAAGTTAATCCTTAAATTAGACAAAAGGAAACCCGTTTTTTCTGAAGAATTGGTTAACCATTCTATTAATATTAAATATTTAAAGTTTAAAAAGAAGATGATTATAATAATAGGCTGTTGATTACATGTATAATTTTTGAGGCGAATGCTTGTTTCATATCGAAAGCGATTGTTGTTGTAGAGTTATCCACCATCTTTACACATAAATTAGCTTTGATAATCAAATTTATACAGATTTAATTAACAATCGTTAATAGCAGTTTATATTGAATTCTTATTCGGTTAACATGGACTTAAACTTGTTCATAATTTGAGGATCGAATCTCAAAAAGAAATCTTGTATGGGAGGTAAAAAATGATAAGCGAAATTAGATTCCTGATTTAAAAATATAATTTTGCTTTTTTGTTTGTTATCAATTAACAAGAACTGAAAAGTAATTAACAATCTTTGGTAAATTTAACAGACTTAATATTAACGCTTTAATATTTATGACCGAAAGCTACAAACAGCTTGTTGATAAGCTCAATTCTTACATCAAAAAGTATAACTTTTATCAATTTTTAAAAGGATTAATTTACTTTATAATATTGATAATCAGTTACTATACCGTTATTTCAGTGGTGGAGTATTTTAGCTATTTGTCGTCAGCAGTACGCACATTCATCTTCTTTTTTACTTGTTTGTTGTTGGTGGGAATCGCCGTTTTATTTTTTATCATCCCTTTATTTCGGTTGATTGGCTTACTAAAAGGAATTAGTCATAAGCAAGCTTCAGTATATATTTCACAGTATTTTCCGGAAATACAAGACCGGTTACTAAATATTATAGAGCTGGAAGAAATAGGAGAGGAGACCGATCAAAAATTGGTTTGGGCGAGTATTGATGAAAAAATAGGGAAAATTAATTCAGTCCGTTTTTCTGATGCTATTTCTTATAAAGGGGTCAGAAAAATTATTGCAGTGTTTGTTTCAACATTGACAATCGCTTTTTTATTAGCAAGTGTATTTCCGGGATTATATATTGAAACCTCAGAGCGTTTAATTGCCTATAATCGAGAATTTGTAAAACCATCACCTTTTGATTTTGAAGTACTTAACGATAGTCTTCAGGTTAAAAAGGGAGATCGGTTAACCATTAAGGTGGAGTGCAAAGGGAGGGAGTTGCCTGAAGTGATGTACGTGAATATAGCAGGTTCTAATTTTATGATGAGTAAGAATGAACAAGTGTTTTCTTATGAGTTCGAACACGTCAACAATAGTTTTCCAATTTATTTTACTGATTTAAATTTTCGGTCTGGCGACTATTCAATAGAAGTGTTGCCTGCTCCTTTGATTTCAAATTATACCGTTCAGATTGAACCACCGGCATATACCGGGTATGAAGTAACCGAAGAAAATATGCTGGGGGATTTGGAGGTGCCTTATGGTTCAACTATAACTTGGAAGTTTAATACCGCTGATACTGATTCCTTATTTTTTACGGTGAATGGTGAATCTCACAAAGCACAGTTGGTTGGTCAGAATTATGAGTTTGAATACCAGGTTCGGGATAAGGCAAATTACTCGATATCGCTTAAAAACGAGTATTTTAATTATCAGGATTTGCTGAGCTTTTCAATAGAGGTGATCCCTGATTTATATCCCGAAATTAAAGTCGTTCAATTAAGAGATTCAACTGATTTTACTCGTTTCTATTTTAAAGGAAATATTGGCGATGATTATGGCTTTCATGCGTTGAATTATCATTTGGTGATTCATGAAAATGACAGCATTATTGAGCTACCAATTGTAAAAAATTTAAGCAAACAAGATTTTTATTATACATACGATTTTAGTGATTTAGCTCAACAGGCCGATCACGTAGATTATTATTTTTCGGTTTCGGACAACGATTACTTTCATAATTACAAAGAAACCAGTTCTGAAATTTTTCAATTTGTTTTCCCTTCTGAGAATGAATTGGACAAGATGGATGATCAAAATTTTGAGGACATGGAAAGCCTAATGGAAGAGAGCTTTAAGTTGAGTAATGAAATTCAGCAGTCAATTCAGGAATTGAAGTTTAAAAGCTTGAGCGAGAAATCTTCCAATTGGGAAAAGCAGCAATTAGTATCCGAAATTTTAAATAAGAAAAAGCGATTGGAAGATGTTTTGAATCAGGTTCAGCAAAAGAATAAAGAGATGAATAATATGAAAAATTCATTCTCGGATGAGAAAGCTGAAATGGTTGAAAAGCAAAAGCAAATTGAAGAATTACTGGAAGATGTTTTCAACGATGAGCTAAAAGAACTATTTGAAGAATTTAATAAGTTAGCTGAGGAGTTTGACCAATCGAAGTTTGATGAGCTTTCTAATAAATCAGAGATGTCGATGGATGATCTTTCGAAGCAGTTGGAAAGAAACTTGCAGATGCTGAAGCGCATGAAGGTTGAGCAGAAAGTTGAAGATGTGATAGAAACATTAACAGAGCTGGGGCAAAAGGAAAAGGAAAATGCTCAGCAATTGGACGAGCAACGGAATTTTGAAGAAACCTTGTCAAAAGAGAATGATAACCAAGAACAGTTAGAGCGGATTAGTGAAGATTTAGAGAAGGCGCTCGAGCTGAATGAAACATTGGATAAGCCGATGAATTTACACTCGATGGACCGGGAGTTTGACGATATTAATACGAACTATGATGAAATAGGAGAGAACTTGGATCGTAAGCGAAAAAGCAAAGCTGTGGAGGAAATAAAAAATAATTCACAAAGTTTTGAGAGTGCTTCCTTTATGCTTAATCAGATGTTGGCGGTGAATCAGCAGAAACAAAGTATGGAGAATATACGCGATCTTCAACAAATTCTCGATAACCTGATCTATTTATCTTTACATCAGGAGCAATTACATGACGAAATTCGTGTGATTGATGAAAGCGATCCGCGTCTCTCAACGGTAAGAATAGAACAAGATCGGTTGATTGGTCAGAGCAAGGTGGTTAAAGATTCTTTGTATGCATTAGCTGCGCGAACACCTGAAATAAGTAGTGTTGTAAGCAAGGAATTGGTGAGCCTGGAACTGGCCATGAGTAAGGCTGTAGACGAGCTCGAAGAAAGTCGGTTGAGCACCGCTCTCCGAAATCAGCAAATGGCAATTACAGCAGCTAACAATATGGCGTTGTTCTTAAACGAGGCACTTGAGAATCTTCAAAAGCAAATGGCTAATTCAATGCCCGGAGATCAACAGTGTGATAAACCAGGTTCCGGGAAAGGGGAAAATTTAAATATGCTCAAGCAATCGCAACAAAACTTGAAACAGCAATTGCAGCAAATGATTGAGCAAATGAAAAGTGGTCAGTCGGGAAATATGAGCAAGGAAATGGGACAAACCTTAGCTCAGCAGGAGATGATGCAGCAAATGATTCGCGATTTGATGATGAACTCTGATGTAGGGAGCGCAGCCAAAGAACAGTTAAAGCAAATTAACCAGTTATTAGAGATGAATAATATTGATTTGGCGAACAAAAATATTACGACTTCAATGATCAACAGGCAGAATATGATTTTAAATAAGTTGTTGAAAGCTGAAAAAGCTGAAATGGAGAGAGATGTAGATGATGAAAGGGAGTCGAAGACAGTTGATGAGAGTTTTTATAGTAACCCAATTGAATTTTTTGAGTATAAAAAACAGGATAAGGAGTTTATTGATGATATTCAGCGTAATAATTTTCAGTTGCGGATTTTTTACGACAAAAAGTATAAGGACTATCTAAACAAACTAATCGAGGAAAATTGAAGCGAGCGCATAGTATACCATCTCATTTAACCTATTTGTATGATGTGGAGACTTTTCTGCAAACTTTCATTAAAGAAGCAGGTCTGTCTGATATACAATATGGTTCGATCGTTTTGAGTGTTTGCGAATCAGTGAATAATGCCATTACTCACGGAAATCGGCATGATATTAATAAAAAAGTTGATATTAGGTTAGAGTGTTGCGAACAGGAATTGAAGATTGAAATAGAAGACCAGGGAGATGGGTTTGACGTAGATAGTATTCAGGATCCGACAGAAGTGAAAAATTTAAAAAATGAACGGGGACGGGGAATCTTCATTATTCGTAATTTAGCCGACGAAGTTAGATTCGAGAATAATGGATCGTTAGTGAAAATTAAATTTAAACTGAGCAGTGAGCATCAACTTTTACTTTGAGGATGTTGAAGAGTTTCAACTAGACTTACCAAAATCCGGGGATTGGATTAAAAATACCATTTTAAATGAAGGAAAACAAAGCGGAGAAATCAGCTTTGTGTTTTGTAGTGATGACTATTTATTGGACATTAATCGTCAGTACCTGGATCACGATTATTATACGGATATCATTACCTTCGATTACGTGGAAGGCAATTTGATATCCGGCGATGTTTTTATCAGTATAGATCGCGTTAAAGAGAACGCCGATGTTTTTAAGGTCAGCTTTGAAAATGAGCTAAACAGAATCATCATTCACGGTGTTTTACACTTACTTGGATATAAAGACAAAGATTCAAAGCAAAAAGAGGTAATGACCGGTAAAGAGGATTATTATCTTCAGAAGTTTTAGTCTTTTCATATTCAAGCTTTTCTATTAATTTTGCCGTCTAAATTTTTTTATGATGTTACCATTTTATGACGTAATAGTAGTGGGAGGTGGGCATGCCGGATGCGAAGCCGCAACGGCAGCAGCAAATTTGGGATCGAAAACATTGCTCATAACCATGGACATGGGTAAATATGCTCAAATGTCCTGTAATCCTGCAATTGGAGGTATTGCTAAAGGCCAAATTGTTCGGGAAATTGATGCCTTGGGAGGACAAACCGGAATTGTAGCTGATATGTCATCCATTCAGTTTCGAATGTTGAATCGGTCAAAGGGACCTGCTATGTGGAGTCCTCGCGTGCAAAGCGATCGGTTTCGCTTTTCCGAATACTGGAGAAATATATTAGAAAATACGGATAATTTAGATTTGTGGCAGGATGCGGTCATTCATCTTGTAATTGAGGACGGCGTCGTAAAAGGTGTCCAAACTAAAATTGGTGTTGAGTTTCAATCCAAGACAGTGATTTTGACTAACGGAACCTTCTTAAATGGTTTGATGCATATTGGCCAAGCGAAGATGGAAGGTGGTCGGATAGGAGAGTCTGCAGCTTATTTTATTAGTGATCAGCTGCGGGAAGCCGGCTTTAAAACCGGACGATTGAAAACCGGAACACCAGTTCGAATTGATGGACGCTCTATTGATTTTTCAAAGCTTACCGAGCAGGAAGGAGACGAGGGATATTATAAATTTTCCTATTTTCCTGAAATAAAATCGAAGTTGAAGAAGCGTAGTTGCTGGATTACTTATACATCTCCGGAAGTTCATAAGGCGTTGGAAGAAGGATTTGAAGATTCTCCTATGTATGACGGTACTATTCAAAGTACAGGTCCTCGTTATTGTCCGAGTATTGAATCGAAATTGGTAACTTTTGCAGCAAAGCAACAACATCAATTGTTTCTTGAGCCGGAAGGTGAAACAACGCATGAGTTCTATTTAAACGGCTTTTCGTCGTCGTTACCATGGCAGGTACAGTATAAAGCGTTGCGCTTGATAGAAGGTTTTGAAAATGCGAAAATTTACCGCCCGGGATACGCCATCGAATACGACTATTTTGATCCAACACAGTTGTACCATACTTTGGAAACAAAGTATATCACGAATTTGTATTTTGGTGGTCAGATTAATGGCACTACAGGATATGAAGAAGCGGCGGCGCAAGGAATTATGTCTGGGATTAATGCTCATTTAAAGGCGCATAATAAGCCCGAATTTACATTAGGCAGGAACGAGGCTTACATTGGCGTGTTGATCGATGATTTGGTTACAAAAGGAGTCGACGAGCCTTATCGTATGTTTACTTCGAGAGCTGAATATCGAATCTTATTGCGACAAGATGATGCTGATGTAAGGTTAACTCCAAAAGCATTTCAACTCGGATTAGCTTCAAAAGAGCGGTTGGATTTGCTGACTGAAAAAATCAGATTGCGCGATGAGATTATAGAATTTGTTTCTAATTTTTCGATTAAACCACAATTTATAAATGAGGTTTTGGAGGCGAAAAACACCTCCCCTTTGAAACAGGGAGTGAAACTAAAAGATATCATTTCGCGGCCTCAAATTTCTATTTTTGATGTGATAGAACCGGTCACACCGTTCAAAAAAATGCTTCAAGTTATTCCCGAAAATCGATATGAGGAAATCGTGGAATCAGCTGAGATTTTGATTAAATATTCAGGCTATATAGAACGTGAAAAATTAATGGCTGAGAAGTTCAAACGGCTCGAAAATATCAACATTGAGGATAAATTTGACTACGAAAGTATTCACACAATATCAACAGAGGCACGGCAGAAACTGACTCGGATTAAGCCACAGACTATTGGGCAGGCCAGTCGGATTTCCGGGGTGAATCCATCGGATATCAATGTGCTTTTAGTCATGCTAGGACGCTAATGTTCCACGTGGAACAAAAAGATAAAATCAACTTATGAATTTAAAAGAAACCATCAGGGATATTCCTGATTATCCGGAAAAGGGGATTAATTTTAAGGATATTACGACCATGTTGAAAGAGCCAGAAGCTTTTAATTATGTCGTTGATCAAGTGCATGAGAACTTCAAAAATAAGGGAATTACCAAGATTGTTTCATTGGAATCTCGTGGATTTATCGTGGGTGGGGCAGTAGCTTATTTGCTGAAAGCTGGTTTTGTTCCGGTGCGTAAAAAGGGAAAATTACCCGCCGAAACAATACAAGAATCCTATGAGCTGGAATATGGTTCTGATGTGATTGAGATGCATGCTGATGCCTTGAATGAAGATGATGTTGTTTTGATTCACGACGATCTTTTGGCTACCGGAGGAACTGCTTTGGCAGCTCTGAATTTGGTGCAAAAAATGAATGTGAAAAAAGTCTATTTTTCCTTTATTTGCGATTTGAAATTTATTGCCAACGGAAAGAAAAAGCTACTTTCAAATTACGAAACTCATACCCTGGTTGAGTATTAAAATTTCTTTGTGAAGTGAAATATTCATCCGTAAATAGAAATATTGAAGAGCTGAAAAAGCAGGTTTCGGTGCTTCCCGATAAGCCTGGAATTTACCAATATTTCGACAATACGGGGAAGATTATTTATGTAGGCAAAGCGAAAAGCCTCAAGAAAAGAGTCTCGTCTTATTTTTCAAAAAATCATGAAAATAGAAAAACAGCATTGCTTGTTCGGGCAATTGCTGACATTAAACATTTGGTAGTAGAGACGGAGCAAGATGCCCTTTTGTTGGAAAATAACCTCATCAAAAAATACCAGCCGCGGTATAATATCCGGTTAAAAGATGATAAAACCTATCCCTGGATTGTAATCAAAAATGAGCCGTTTCCACGCGTTTTTCAAACCCGAAATGTTATTCGCGACGGGTCACAATATTTTGGTCCGTACACTTCGGTAATGACTGTCCGAACATTACTTGAACTTTTCAGAAAGCTATATAAACTTCGCACCTGTAAATACAATCTTTCAAAGGAAAATATCAATAGTGGAAAACTAAAAGTGTGTCTGGAATATCACATTGGAAATTGTTTAGGACCGTGTGAAGGATATCAAGCGGAAGAAGATTACAAAAAATATATCGACGAAATTCGCGATATTTTGAAAGGAAATATTGCGATCGTGATCAACTATTTGCGAGAGTTGATGCAGCGATATGCTGAGAATTTTAAGTTTGAAGAGGCGAATGAGGTTAAGGAGAAGCTGCATATTTTAGAGAAATTTCAGAATAGATCAACCGTTGTTAGTTCAACAATTACTGATGTGGATGTTTTTTCAATTGATGTGGTGGAGAAAGCTGCGTTTGTAAATTACCTAAAAGTGATTAACGGTGCCATTGTGCAAACCTATACGACTGAAATAAAAAAGGCGCTGGACGAGTCAAAAGAGGAGCTGTTGGAGTATGCAATTGTCGATATCCGACAAAAAATATTTTCAAATGCCAAAGAATTGTTAGTTCCATTTCAGCCTGAATTTGAAATGGAAAACGTCAATTTTAAAGTTCCGGTAAGAGGAGATAAGAAGAAGTTACTGGATTTATCACTTCGAAATGCGAAGTATTTTAGACTCGAAAAAGAGAAGCAGCAAATTTTAGCCAAGCCTAAAGATAACACCAAGCGTATTCTGGAAACAATTAAAAAGGATTTGCAATTGAAAGAATTGCCGGTTCATATTGAGTGTTTCGATAATTCGAATTTACAAGGATCGAATCCGGTTGCTGCTTGTGTGGTTTTTAAAAATGGCAAGCCTGCAAAAAAGGAGTATCGCCATTTTCACGTAAAGACGGTGGAAGGGCCAGACGATTTTGCATCAATGCAGGAAATTGTTTACCGCCGCTACAAGCGATTGATTGACGAGGAAAAATCATTGCCGCAACTAATTATTATTGATGGAGGAAAAGGGCAATTGGGAATGGCACTGAATGCCCTAGAACAATTAAATTTAAGAGGAAAGATTTCAATAATCGGAATTGCGAAGAAATTGGAAGAAATATTTTTCCCGGGAGATTCCGTTCCGCTATATTTAGATAAAAGTTCGGAAAGTTTAAAAGTGATTCAATTTGCTCGGGATGAAGCTCACCGTTTTGGAATTACTTTTCATCGTCAATTGCGTTCGAAGAATTTTATTAAATCGGAACTGGAAGAAATTCCCGGGATTGGGGATAAGACCGTTCAGTCACTTTTGAGGCAGTTTAAAAGCCTTGAGAATTTAAAAAATCAACCCTATGATACAGTTGCCAAGGAAATAGGCGATTCTAAGGCCGTTAAAATATTCAATTATTTTAAGCTAAAGCGCTGAAATAGAAATTTGTATTCTTTAAATGTCCCCAAAAAAGCGATACCCGTTTTGAAATCAATCTAGATCAATTTCTGTACTTTTCGTCTTCATTTAATAGTCCGAGGTAAGAATAGTACCGACTTTCAGCAATTTCACCTTCCTGAACATATTTTTTGACTTCGCAACCCGGTTCGTGAGTATGGGTGCAATTGTAGTATTGACATTTTTCGAGCAACTTAAAAATTTCTGGAAAATAATGAGAGATTTCTTCTTTTTCCATT
This sequence comes from Sunxiuqinia sp., assembly GCF_055140945.1. Lineage (NCBI taxonomy): Bacteria > Pseudomonadati > Bacteroidota > Bacteroidia > Marinilabiliales > Prolixibacteraceae > Sunxiuqinia > Sunxiuqinia sp. The sequence continues at coordinate 19,829 of NZ_JBSQYS010000007.1, read as the reverse complement.
TCCAGCAAACCAAAACCTTTTATTCCTGGTGTGTCAATAATGTAACCTCCAAAACTCAATTCAAACATTTCAGAAAAAGTAGTTGTGTGTTTCCCTGTTTGATGATAGTTTGAGATTTCGCGGGTTTTTAAATTTAGTTTGGGTTCAACGGTATTAATCAAGGTTGATTTTCCAACACCGGAATGACCGGCGAAAACGTTGGTTTTATTTTCCATCCAACTTTTTAGCGTATCCATACCAATATTCTTTTTGGTTGACGTTTTTAAACAACGGTAACCAATATTTTGGTACAACTCGATCAATTCATCCAAATGCTTGGTCTGATCAATGTGGTAACGGTCAATTTTGTTAAAAATCAAAGTGCAGGGAATACGATAAGCTTCTGCAGAAGCTAAAAACCGGTCAATGAACGTAGTGGTTGTTACCGGATAATTAATAGTTATCACAAGGAATGCTTGATCAATATTAGCAGCAATAATATGCGATTGTTTCGAAAGGTTAGGCGATTTACGAATAATATAGTTTTTTCTTTCTACTATTGTAGTAATCAGACCATTGATTATGTTTTTGTTGTCTTCTGATTGTTCTTCAACCATTTTGTATTCAACATGGTCGCCCACTGCAATCGGATTGGTACTTTTAATCCCTTTCAACCGGAAGTTTCCTTTGATTTTGCATTCCACTTTCTCACCGTTTTCTGATTGTACGGTGTACCAGCTGCCTGTCGATTTTATGACAATTCCTTTATTCAATTTCTGCGATTTTTATAGTGAAGAATGTTTATCTTTCGATCTGTAAGATAATTCAAAATTAAGAAAAATTGTGAAACGTATTTTAAGCTACAATGTGAATGGCATTCGGGCAGCCATAAAAAAGGATTTTATGGGGTGGTTAAAGAACGAAGATCCGGATATTATTTGTTTGCAGGAAACTAAAGCTCAACCTGTTCAAATGAGTGAGGAGGCTTTTGCGGAAATGGGTTATCAGATTTATGCTCATTCGGCCGTAAAGAAAGGATATAGTGGCGTTGCCATTCTTTGTAAGGAAAAACCGGATCATGTGGAGTACGGAATAGGAAACGAAAAGTATGATACAGAAGGAAGGGTGATTAGAGCCGATTTTGGCGATTTAAGCGTGATAAGTGCGTATTTCCCGTCGGGAACTACCGGAGGCCCCAGACAGGCTTATAAAATGGATTTTCTGGCCGATTTTCATGCTTATTTAAATGAACTGAGGAAAACACGTCCAAATTTGGTTATTTCAGGCGATTACAATATTTGTCGATTGTGGATTGACATTCATAACCCTGAAAAGCAGCACAACACATCCGGCTTTCTGCCCGAAGAAAGGGAATGGTTTCAACAATTTGTTGATGATGGTTATTGTGATAGTTTTCGTGAGATTGTTCAAGAGCCCCATCAATACTCGTGGTGGAGTTATCGGGCCGGATCGCGGGCACGAAATAAGGGCTGGCGGATTGATTATCATATGCTAACCGAACCTCTGAAAAGCACTATTTTAAATGCTGGAATACTGGCGCAGGTTGTTCATTCAGACCATTGTCCGGTTTGGCTTGAACTGGATGTTTAGCGATGAAATGTTTCACGTGGAAACAGGACGAATTTAGTTGAAGGGTGCTGGTCACAGTCGTACTGAACTCGTTTCAGTAACAGTTTTAATTTCGAATAAGGTTTCATAAAATATGCTGAAATCAATTCAATATGGCTCTTAGTTGCCTTTTGAAAAATGCGTAAACTTTATCAAAAAGTTAAATAAATTGCTTATTCCCAATCTAAAATAATTTTTCCACAGCTTCCATCTTCCATAATGTCAAATGCGTTTTGGAAATCATCGGCTTTCATCCGGTGGGTAATTACAGGCATAATGTTTAAGCCCGATGTCAGCATCATTTCCATGTGGTACCAGGTTTCATACATTTCGCGACCGTAGATACCTTTCAGCGTCAGCCCTTTAAAAATAAGTTTGCTCCAGTTGATTTGGGTATTTTCAGGAAGTAGCCCAAGCAATGAAATTTTTCCGCCATTGTACATGTTTTCTACCATATCTTTAAAAGCGATGGGAGAGCCACTGCATTCCAAGCCGATATCGAAACCGGCCACCATTCCCAGACTGCCCATGGCATTGTGAATACTTTCTTTAGTTGGATCGATAACTTTGGTGGCGCCCATTTTTCGGGCTAGATCACGGCGGTAACTGCTCAGGTCGGTACCAACAATATTTCGGGCCCCGGCGAATTTGCTCACCGCAGTTGCCATTGCTCCAATAGGGCCTCCAATGCCGGTTATTAGCACATCTTCGCCTAAAAGAGGGAAGGAGAGAGCTGTGTGTGTTGCATTGCCCAACGGGTCCATAATGGCCATGATTTCGTCAGGAATGGAAGGATCCACTTTCAATACGTTTTTGTCCGGTACGGAAATGTATTCAGCAAAACCGCCATCGCGTTGAACTCCAATTCCAAGTGTATGATCACAAATATGCTGACGACCCCGACGACAATTACGGCAAAATCCACAGGAAATATGACCTTCAACAGTGACTCGTTCACCCACGTGAACACGATCAACTTCTGAGCCTGTTTCAACGACTTCGCCCATATATTCGTGGCCAATGATTACCGGTGGTTTAATTGTGTTTTGTGCCCATTTATCCCATTTATAAATATGAAGATCAGTGCCACAAACAGCAGCCTTCTTTATTTTGATTAAGACATCGTTGTGACCAACTTTAGGCATCGGAACCTCTTCCATCCAAAGACCACGTTCGGGTTTACTTTTTACGATTGCTTTCATAAATAATCCCTTGATTTTGCCTAGCAAGTTAGTGCAATTTGAAGGGAAAATATAGAATGAATGTCATGTTTGAAGCTCGTTCAATCTCATGTGTTGTCGGCAATGATTGATTGTAAAATATGAGTGGTTTTTGTTTCTCATCAGCGATCTTCTCTCTTGAAAACTGAGTTTTTAAAAGTTTTGCTTTTAGTTTTATCTAAATAATTACAGCGAAAATTGAAATGTTTCGGATAATTAAATCGACTCAATACTTCAAGGCTATTATACGCTATATTATTTTACGGATGGTGCTTTTAGAAGTAGAGTTTTAAAAAACAGCTTACTTTTTCCAGTAAGTAGGTATTTGTCGTGTTTATGATGGTTAATTAGTATTACTTATGTTATTTAGAATGATTATGTTTTAACAAGTATATTTTATGTTTTGAATATAAAAAGGTATTCTTGCATTATTATAATAAATAATATTGAGATAAAAGCTAGATTCTTTTGAAAGAATCTAGCTAATTAAGTATTAATAATAATTGGGAGCTGAGAAGCAACTCATCCTCCCAGAAATTTTAAAATTATGAAAATTTTTAGATTGTTAGCCTATGTGGTGCTAGTTTTGTTAATCTTTAGTGCTTGCCAGAAGGGTAAGTTGCTAGATGACAAGGGATTAGAGATTAAAGAGACGAGTTCTTTTCTTGTTGAAGATCAAATGTTGTCATTCTCTTCTAAAGAAGAAGTAAAGTATGTTGTTAATACTTTCTTGAATGAAGAAAAGCAGATTGAATCATCTTGTTTTATGAGTGAATTGCAAAATGCAAACTTTAGAGCTCTTGTAAAAAATACTGACTTGCTCAAGTCCGCAGAAATTGATGTGTATATAACAGAAGGGTTTGATACGCTAGTTCCTAATAGAGAATTTGCTAGATTGCTTAACTCAAAAGGAGAATTCATGGTGTCTGATACCGTGTATAAGATCACGCCATTTGGAACTTACTATTTTCCTAAATCTCGAAGGGAACGGTTTTATCAGATATATCCTGAATCTAACTCTGGAGATCAGAGCCTAAAGTCAGCTTCAGATAAAGAAGCTCCTCTGGGAACCTTGGTTAGCGATCGGACATACTCAATTGAAGACGACATTTACAGATACGATACATTTTCATCATATCAATTACAGTATTATCCTCCAGAAGATCCAGGTGGCGGTGGTAGTGGTGGCGGTAGTGGTGGTAGTGGAACTACGCCAACCGAGCCAAATTATGATAGCTTTAGAACCTTTAGTTATGGAGCACAAACATGGTTCGGGAGTTTCTTTGAATCAATATTTGGAAGAAACAAAGGTGAAAAAGTTGAATTTGCTTCAGGTAGGAGACGTATAAAGGTAAATTTTTATAATTATAATTATATGGGATATAAGGAATGCGGAGTTACGAGTACCTTTCAGAAGAGAAATTGGTTTGGATGGGACAATAGTAGAGCTGATGAATTGAGAGTAGGGTGGCGCAATGTAAAGCTAGTAGTTACTCCACCAATAGAAATAAGAGCAACCTACCCAGAAAACCCACCCAAGGTAGTCGGTAGAGTACTTGATGACTACGTTCCAGGAAATGATACAAAGCTCTGGAGGATGGTAGAACTTTGGGAGTGGGACGTAACAGATCAATTCAATGATGTAACAAAAGCAGCATTGGACTTAATTAAGGATCTTGGTAAAGGATTAAACAAAGACATTGAAGTTATAAAAAACTATAGAGGTGGAGAAATTGAATATTACTTTGTTTCTGATGAGAAAGTTGGGCAGAATATTGAACAACTAAATCACGTTTTCACGACTGCTTTTAATGCGAATTACAACTTTACGCCTGATGCTATTCTTCCCTCTTCTCTTAAGAGCTATGCTCTTAAGTTAGCTCAACAACAGACTGCTTTAAATTTTGATGTTGATATTCAAACGGGAGAGGTATATGGGTGTGCACGACTTGGTTCAGAATGGAAAGGGATCCGGGTTATTAAGGAGAACTGAAATAGTTAAGAATTAACAAATATAAATGATCATGAAAAAAATACTATTATTGTTATTGATGGGAACAAGTATTATAGCTTTAGCTCAAAAAGAAGAAGTTAAAGTTACCACCAGCAGTCGTATTAATTTCGTTAATCCTGGATTTGATTATGAATTTCCAATTTCGAAGTCATCTTCTATTGATCTAAACGTTGGCATAGGCGTTGGTGGATCATATAAAAATTTAACAAGTATTGAACCTGGATATACAATATTATTATCTCCTTTTTATGATATGCAAATTCGTAACTATTATAACCTCAAGAAGCGTGCTGCCCAAAATAAAAATACTCGCTATAACTCAGCTAATTTTATTGGTATGCGTTTTTTAGGGAGAGGACCAGCGATAGCAAGGAGTAAATCATTTTATAGAACGACAGAAGTTGATTATGCTATTGCTCCGGTTTGGGGAATACAGCGTTCTTTTAATCGGATTCACCTTTTGTTCGATGTTGGTCCATACTTCTATTTCGATTTCAAAGGAAATTCTGGTATTGTGCCTATTATAGAGTTAAATATTGGATATAATCTTTCAAAAAGGTAGATGTCAAGCGTTCAATTAAATAAACAAGGAGGTTTTCTTTTCAGGAAACCTCCTTGTTTATTATAAAATGTGAATGTTTACTGCTTTAATCACTATATGTTTAGTGTTCATGTTCATGAAAGTAGCTGTGCGAAAACTTCACTAATGTACTTCTAAGCTTTTCAATCACTTCCAAATCGGTGCTTTGCTTGGCTTTCATCGAAAACACAAGTAAATGATGTAACAAAGCCAGTTGATTGGTGTATTTTGCATACGCTTCAACATCAGTAGGATCGACCGGTTTAATTCGTTGGTGTAAGAAATATTGACTTACAATGTCCTGAATTTTCGTAGCATGCTCTTCTTTGTTCACCACCCAACGCACCAGCTGGTTGTAATTTTCGTCGCCGGCTTTTGACAGCTCGTTAATCTGGTTCATCGATTTTTCGAGGGTTGTGATGTGCTCCGAAATTTGTTCGATACGGAGAGAGTCGCCATAGATTCCACAAGGAATTTCGCAATGGGCATAACTTTTTAGGTTGAAGGTAATAAGGCTAAGAAATAGCACTAGAATAATTGATCTTTTCATGGTATAATCATTTAAAATTATACCAATAGAACAAGCTGATATCAAAGTGGTTTAAAAAATTAAAACCATTGAAAGAAAAAGCCCACTTTCATGAAAGTGGGCTTTTTCTTGAAAAGTATTGTTTTTTACTTCAATTCCCAACTAAAGCCGTCTTTGGTGTCTTTCACTTCAAAGCCTAATTTGGCCAGTTCATCGCGAATTTTATCTGAGGTGGCCCAATCTTTATTGGCTTTTGCTTCCATGCGTAACTGTAACAATAAATCGATGGCATGCTCATAAGCTTCGTTATTTGAGCTGCTTTGTTCTTCAGCCTTTTTTAAACCGAATAAGTCGAAAACAAAGGTGCTGTATAAGCTTTTAAGTTGTTCCAAATCGTCAGCTGAAATGCTGGCTTTTCCATCAGCAATGGAATTGATCATTTTCACCCCATCAAACAAATGGGCAATGGCAATCGGACTGTTTAGATCATCATTCATTGCCTCGTAGCATTTATTTCTCAAGCTTTTTACGTCAACTGTTGATTCCGCTTTTGCTTCCAGCTTATCCAAAGTTTCAACCGCCTTAAGCAGGCGTTCCATTCCTTTCTCGGCAGCTTGCAAGGCTTCATTCGAAAAATCAAGCGTGCTGCGATAGTGTGCCATCAGCATAAAAAAGCGGATGGTCATTGGATTATATGCTTTTTCCAATAACGGATGCTCTCCGGTGAAAAATTCTTCCAGCGAAATGGCGTTGCCCAACGATTTTCCCATTTTTTGACCGTTGAGCGTAATCATGTTGTTATGCATCCAATAACGCACGGCATCTTTCCCATGGGCAGCTTTTGCCTGGGCAATTTCCGCTTCGTGGTGAGGAAAAGTCAAGTCCATTCCACCACCATGAATATCAAAGGTTTCACCTAAATATTTACAACTCATGGCAGTACATTCGAGGTGCCATCCCGGAAAACCATCGCTCCATTTTGAAGGCCAACGCATGATATGTTCGGGTGAAGCTTTTTTCCAAATGGCAAAATCCAAGGACGAACGTTTTTCATCCTGTCCATCTAACACTCGCGTGTTGCATTGCAGATCTTCAATCTTGCGACCCGATAACTCGCCGTAAGGATAGTCTTTGGCATACTTTGCTACATCGAAATAAACCGATCCATTGCTTTCGTAGGCATAGCCTGCAGCCAATATTTGCTCAACAGTTTGTATTTGTTCAATGATGTGACCGGTTGCACGAGGTTCAATGCTTGGTGGCAAGGCATTCAGCATCTGCATATTTTTGTGGTAGTCGTTCGTGTAAATTTGAACAACCTCCATCGGCTCCAACTCATCCAGTCGGGCCTTTTTTGCAATCTTATCTTCCCCTTCATCCGCATCGTTGGCCAGGTGTCCCACATCGGTAATGTTGCGTACATAGCGAACTTTATAGCCAATGTGTTTCAGGTAGCGAAACAATAAATCGTAAGTAACAGCAGGGCGTGCATGTCCTAAGTGAGCCTTGCCGTAAACGGTTGGTCCGCAAACATACAAGCCAACCTTACCGGGATGAAGAGGTTCAAAAACTTCCTTTTTGCGTGATAATGTATTGTAAATCTGTAGCTGATTTTCCATTGATTCCAGAAATTTGTGCAAAGGTAGAAAATTTCTCCTGAACGGCTGTGCCCTGAACGCCATACAGCAACTCTTGGAATAGCTTATTAATCATTTAATTTTCCGACCATTTTTTTCGGATCAACCCACTTATCAAATTGTTCGGTTGTCAATAATCCCAATTCTACAGCCGTTTCCTTTAAAGTTTTATTTTCGGCATAAGCTTTTTTGGCAATTTTAGCAGCATTCTCATAACCGATGTGTGTGTTCAGTGCTGTTACCAACATCAATGAGTTATTTAAATGCTCTTCAATTCGGGATTGATTGGGCTCAATTCCAACCGCGCAGTTGTCGTTAAAAGCCTGGCAGGCATCGCCCAGCAAAGTAGCTGATTGTAGAAAAGCGTTGATCATGACGGGCTTAAAAACATTCAGCTCGAATTGTCCGTTTGAGCCAGCGATTGTAATGGTGGTATCGTTTCCCATCACTTGAGCGCAGACCATAGTCAATGCTTCCACTTGCGTAGGGTTGACTTTCCCAGGCATGATGGATGAGCCAGGTTCGTTGGCCGGGATGGTGATTTCGCCAATTCCCGAGCGAGGACCGGATGCCAGCAAGCGAATGTCGTTAGCAATTTTCATTAAGCTGACGGCGAGTTGTTTTAACGCCCCATGCGATTCGACAATGGCATCGTGTGCGGCCAGCGATTCGAACTTGTTTTTGGCCGTTATAAAGGGTAGTCCGGTTAAATCAGCAATCGATTTCGCTACTTCTTCGGCATAACCATCAGGAGTATTGAGCCCGGTTCCTACGGCAGTTCCTCCCAAGGCCAATTCTGACAGGTGTGGGAGCGTATTTTTCAGGGCTTTCAAGCCATGATTGAGTTGCGAAACATAGCCCGAAAATTCTTGCCCAAGGGTGAGGGGAGTGGCATCCATCCAGTGGGTGCGGCCAATTTTTACGACCTCCATCATTTGGACCGATTTCTCTTTTAGAATATCTCGCAAAAGTTCAATGTTGGGGATGGTGTGTTCCACTAGCTTTTTATAGGCAGCAATATGCATGGCTGTTGGAAAGGTGTCGTTTGACGATTGCGATTTATTGACGTCGTCATTGGGGTGAATGAATCGGTCACCCTCGCCTAATTTGTTACCGGCCAAAACATGCGCTCGGTTAGAAACGACTTCATTCACGTTCATATTGCTTTGAGTTCCTGATCCGGTTTGCCAAACCACCAGCGGAAACTCATCATCTAATTTACCGGTGATAATTTCATCACACACTTGTTGGATCAAGTGACTTTTTTCTTGGGGTAAAACACCTAGCTTTTCGTTGGTGATGACTGCTGCCTTTTTCAGGTAGCCAAAGGCATGAATAATTTCAATGGGCATACTGGCTGCCGGTCCAATTGGGAAATTCTGAACAGAACGTTGGGTTTGTGCTCCCCAATATTTATCAGCTGGTACGTTTACTTCGCCAAGTGTATCTTTTTCAATTCGATATTTCATAGCAATTGTATTCATTAGTTTCAACTACTACGACACGCGAACCGTTAAGTTTGTTTGATTCTATAGAATCCTGATTTGTTTGAGTGATGGTTTTGCTGATTTTCAGGGAAATGAAAAAATGAGTGGCTTTGTTTTTTCATTCAAAATTGCACCTATATTTGCGGCCAGTTATTTGATGTTTTGAATGAATAGGTTAACGCCTTTAAAAGAGCGGCTCCTTACGAAGAATCAGGAGGAGTACCAGGTGAAATACAACTATTTGAAATTCCCGTCACCGGAAGAAGCAGCGACTGCTATGCAAGAACGACAAGCAATTTTGTCGGTTATTGAAAGCAGGGTCAAGTGGGGATTTCATAAAAGCAAAGTCGATGTTTCGAAGCTTTCGAAAGGTTGTCAGCTTTGTGGAGAAGGACAATGGTCTTGCCTCTTTATCAATAATTTGTGTAACGGGAAATGTTTTTATTGTCCTACGCAACAGTCTGATATGGGCCAGCCGGAGACGAACACACTCCTATTTGATGATCCGCAAACCTATGTCGATTATATTCGTGAATTTGGTTTTAAAGGCGTGAGTATTTCTGGTGGCGAGCCGCTGATTTCATTCGAAAAGAGCCTGTCGTTTGTGGCAGCAGTTAAAAACGCCTTTGCCGATGAAGTTTACGTTTGGATGTATACCAATGGGATTTTGTTAACTCCGGAAAAAGTAGAGGCATTAAAAAGTGCCGGGTTAAATGAAATTCGTTTCGATATTGGTGCTACCGATTACAAGACTGACCAACTGAAGTTAGCTGTTGGGCGAATTCCCGTAGTGACCGTTGAAATACCGGCTGTTCCGCACGAAGAAGAATTGCTGAAGCAAAAAATACGAGAGTTGAAGGATTTAGGCGTGAATCACCTGAATTTTCATCAAATGCGGCTGACTCCCTACAATTTTAATAAACTGATTGAACACGATTATACCTACTCGCATGGTGAAAAAGTAACCGTGATGGATTCTGAATTGACAGCGTTGCGATTGATCCGTTTTTCGTTGGATGAAGGCATTGATCTGCCGATCAACTACTGTTCGTTTGTTTATAAAAACAGGCATCAAAAGTCGGCCAATCGTCAAAAACATGCTTCCATCGTAAAATACTCCTGGGAAGAAATCACCGGAAATGGGTTCATCCGAAATCTCTTTGTTAAAGTGAAAGCTGATGATCATCATTCAATTCAGAAACAATTTGAAAATGAATTGGCTGAAGGAAAAATGGCTTTTAGTTCGTCCATTAATCGGCTCGACTTTCACGAAGGACAACTGCAGGCGGTAAAATCGTTGCAATTGCCTTTATTTATTGAATACCATGTTAGCCAGATTTTTCCACAGGCAACCGGATTAAACGATTTTCAGACCATTTATCTAAATGAAGATAGTGAAGTTGTTGTTGAACGTCGGCCGGCAACTTTACCCATTGAATTGGATGCACAAAAGCTGGAAGTAGTTGAAAAATTACTGAGTGGAGAAATTCAATATTCTGAAATAGAAGATGCACAGACTCAGCAAATCATGACTTTCGAAATTATCCCGGCGGGACTAGGGGATTATTATTAAATCACCTTGATCAACTCCTCTTTTTGCTTGGTTAAGTAGCCAAAAACGGATGTGTTGAGTTCGTTTTGTTCCAGGATGGCTTTCACTTCATCCAATGAACTTTCCTCTACCGCAAGTAATAGCCCGCCAGAAGTTTGAGGATCGCAAAGTAGCAACTTGTCATCTTCCGACTTTAACTTTACGCGGCAACCATAACTGTCCCAATTGCGATGAGTACCACCGGGTATGCAGTCTTGCGCTATGTATTCGGCCACTTCAGCAAAGCGTGGAATTTTGTCCAGCTCAATTTCTGTTGACAATTTGCTTCCCTCACACAACTCCGTTAAGTGCCCCAACAGTCCAAATCCGGTCACATCGGTCATTGCTTTTAAACCGGGTATTGTGGCTAGTTCGGCTCCAACTTTATTTAGTTTCATCATCGAGTCAGGTGCAATCTGGCTGTGTTGAGCTTTAAGCTTGCCATTTTTTTGAGCAGTGGTCAGAATGCCAACACCAAGTGGCTTGGTTAAAAGCAAGTGGCAACCTTCGGTAGCGGTGTCGTTTCGCTTTAACTCGTTGATGGATACTTGTCCGGTTACCGCCAATCCAAAGATAGGCTCGGGGCTGTCAATACTGTGGCCCCCTGCCAACGGAATGCCCGCTTCGATACATGATTGACGACCTCCATCCAATACCTGTTGAGCAATTTCCGGAGCTAGTTTATTAACCGGCCAGCCCAGAATTGCAATGGCCAGCAATGGCTTTCCACCCATGGCGTACACGTCGCTGATGGCATTGGCTGCCGCAATTTTTCCAAAAGTGAACGGATCATCAACAATGGGCATAAAAAAGTCGGTGGTGCTAATAATGGCCGTCCCGTTTTGCATGTCGTAAACGGCTGCATCATCGCGGCTATCATTTCCCACAAGTAAGTTGGGATGGTCGACTGTAGCCAACTGGCTGTGTAAAATTGTGCCTAAAACTTTGGGTGATATTTTACAGCCACAACCGGCGCCATGGCTATATTGCGTGAGCTTGATTTCGTTCATATTCTTCTACAAATTTTATGAGGATTTGAGCATTTTTCTGCGTATCAATTTTCGAAAGCTTTATTCGATGTACCTTTGTTGGTTTGCGATGTTCAACCCCTTTGTTGTACGCTTTGTCGTAGTATTGAAGCGCAATCTTTGCTACTTCAAAATGATTATTTTCAGCCAGGTAATCATGTGCGAGTTTTACGTTTTGCCCGCCCAGCCTTTTGCTAATGCCTTCAATCGCCGAAGCCAGCAACTCATTTCCATAGGAGGCGTAGTCACCAACTAGAAATTTTGCGCGTTCAGCTTTGGGGATATCAATAAAATAAACCACCTGTTCGCGAATTTGAAGAAAGAGCATAATGGGAATTTTTACTCGCCCAATGCTATGACTTTCGTCTTCAACCCAAATAGCTTTGTTTAAACTAAGTTGACTGAATTCTCGGTGTAGCTTGTTTTCAAATTGCTCGACAGTTGGTTGAGCGACCTCGCCAATTGCACCAAAAGCCGATCCTTTGTGGTGAGCCAATCCTTCCAGGTTGATCACCTGTTGTCCCATCTCTTTTATTTTGTGAAGCAGTTGTGTTTTTCCGCTACCCGTGTAACCTCCAAGTACCCGAAGTCGAAAGGGTTGGTCAAAAAAGTTCAGCACATAATTGCGATAGGCTTTATAGCCTCCGGTAATTACGTATACTTCATCAAAACCATTGCTGTGCAAGTGTTCGGCAAATGCCTGGCTACGCATGCCGCCCCGCCAGCAATGAACGGCAATGGCTGATTTCCCCGCAACTCTTCTGCTTTCGGTAATAAAAAAATCCAGCTTCGGCGTAACGTATTTATAACCCAGTTCAATCGCTTTTTCGCGCGACTGTTGCACGTAAACCGTTCCTACATCTGCTCGTTCTTCATTCGAAAATAGAGCAATGTTGGTCGCTCCCGGAATATGGCCTTTGTCATATTCGCCGGGCGAACGAACATCAATCAGAGGCTGTGGGTGCTCCTGAGCAAAATAATCACCGATGCTGATTTTGGTTATCATGGGTGCAAAAGTAGCTGATTTTTTCGGACTAGCCTGTCGGGCTATTTATCCATTTTGCAGCTTGATGTACTGCCAATTCCAATCTTAAGCCTACTTATTCCTTGATAATTATCACTTTTGACACTACATTTGCATCGATTTATTAAATGTTCCCTGTGATTGGGAATTTGTGGTTATAAAGAAGAGTGGAGAGAACGGGCTCTGTGAAACTCTGGCAACCCTCTGTTAAACAACGGGAACGGTGCCAAAACCCAGCCGGTAACGGAATTATAATTGAAACTAAAATTTAAAAGAGTGAAAATACAATCGAACTTCCATTTCCTGTTGAGCTTCATGCATTTTTCGAACCGATGTATGCGTTGATCAGCGCCATATATTTCCGTTATCTACAAAATAGCTTGGCAGATTGATTTCAAATCATCAGGGCTAAGCTAAATAGAGACAAGACTAACATAAAGAGAAAAATGATTTTTGAACCCAGAACATATCGTAACAGTTTTTCGAAAGAACGCTTTCAGTCGTTTGTAATTACCTGCAATGATTCCGATTTATGGATTGGAGTTGATCCTGCTTCCGATAAAGAAGAGATGAGTGAAGTGGCTTTGAATAAACTCACGGCTATTCAGAACGAACTGGAAGTTTACATTGCTAGGGACGGTTTTTTTAAAAAAAGTTTGAAACCTTGTGACGTACAGGAAAATGCGCCAGATTTTGTCAGGTTGATGGCTCAGGCTGCTGAAAAAGCAGGCGTTGGTCCAATGGCTGCGGTGTCTGGCATGTTTAGCGAGTTGATCGGTAGGGAGCTTTTGGAAAACTTCTCAATCAACGAATTGGTTGTTGTCAACGGAGGTGATACCTACATGAAACTTCAAAATTCGCTGGTAATGACTGTTTTTGCAGGCGAATCGCCACTGTCGGGAATGGTAGGGTTAGAAATTGATGCTGAACAAACTCCACTGGGTATTTGTACTTTTGCTCAGACAGGGCAAAGCCCAATGAATTTTGGAAAGGCCGATGCAGTCATAATTGCTTGTAAAGAAACAGCACTGGCTGATGCATTTACCACTGGGTTTGGTAACCTGATTAAAAAGCCAGCCGATGTGGAGAAAGTATTAAAACGCACGGAACGCTTTGAGGAAATTATCTCGGCTGTGCTGATCTGCGATGATCAGATCGGCATTCGAGGTGAATTTGAAATAAAACTTTTAAGTTGAAAAATGAGGCAAAGTGAGCGGGTGACCCTGAGTCACCCGCTCACTAAAACCCGCCCAAAAAAAATAAGATGACAAAGAAAAACGACATACGCGAAGAACTAAAAAACAGGGTGTTGGTGCTGGATGGTGCCATGGGAACCATGATTCAGAAATACAAACTGGAAGAGAACGATTTTCGAACAGCTGATATGGCTGAATTGACCAATGAAATGTTCGGAAATAACGATATGCTTTCATTAACTCATCCGGAGATTATTCGTGGTATTCATGCTGAGTTTTTGGATGCCGGATCTGACATTTTGGAAACCAATACCTTTAATGCCAACCGCATTTCGCAGGCTGATTATCACACCGAGAATTGGGTGTACAAAATGAATAAAGCGTCGGCTGAAGTTGCTAAAGCAGTGGCTGATGAATACACGCAGAAAGACCCCTCGAAACCGCGTTATGTGGCTGGTGCCTTGGGGCCAACCAATAAAACGTTGTCGTTGTCGCCCGATGTGAATGATCCGGGCTACCGTGCTGCCTCTTTCGATAGTGTGAAAGAAGCTTACCGCGAGCAGCTTGAAGGATTGCTGGATGGGGGCGTTGACTTGTTGTTGATCGAAACCATTTTTGATACGCTGAATGCCAAAGCTGCTCTGTTTGCCGTTGAAGAAGAATTGGAAAAACGAGGAATTCGCCTTCCGGTAATGGTTTCCGGAACAATTACCGATGCCAGTGGACGGACTCTTTCCGGGCAGACGGTGGAAGCTTTCCTGAATTCAATGAGGCACATCGACCTGTTGAGTATCGGCTTGAACTGTTCGTTGGGAGCCAAAGATATGCGTCCTTATTTAGAGGAAATGTCGAAAAAGGCACCGTTTTACATCAGTGCTTATCCGAATGCCGGATTGCCGAACCAATTTGGAGAGTACGACGAAACACCCGAGGAAATGGCTACGCAGGTGAAAGACTTTCTGGATAACCATTTTGTCAATATTATTGGCGGATGTTGCGGCACAACGCCTGATCATATTCGCAAGTTTGCCGGCATTGCTGCTGCGGCCGAACCACATATCAAACAAAAGAATGACGAGTTAACACGATTCAGTGGACTGGAGCCTGTTACGATTACCGAAAACACCAATTTTATGAATATTGGTGAGCGATGTAATGTTTCTGGATCACGTAAGTTTGCGCGCTTAATTCGTGACGAAAAATATGAAGAGGCACTGGCGGTAGCTCGTGCTCAGGTAGAAGATGGTGCCCAGGTGATTGATGTGAATCTGGATGATGCGATGTTGGATGCCAAAAAGGAAATGGTCACCTTTCTGAACTTGTTGATGGCGGAACCTGATATTGCCAAATTACCGGTGATGGTCGATTCGTCGAAATGGGAAGTGATTGAAGCCGGATTGAAATGCTTACAGGGAAAGGCGATAGTGAACTCCATCAGTATGAAAGAAGGCGAGGAGCAGTTTCTGGAGCAAGCCCGCAAAGTTAAACGCTATGGTGCGGCAGTAGTCGTCATGGCTTTTGATGAAAAAGGACAGGCCGACAACTTTGAGCGACGCATTGAAATTTGTGAACGTGCCTACAAATTACTGACTGAAAAGATCAACTTTCCTGCTGAAGATATCATTTTCGATCCCAATATTTTGACTATTGGTACGGGAATGGAGGAGCATAACAATTATGCGGTTGATTTTATCAAGGCGATTAACTGGATCAAAAATAACCTGCCACATGCCAAAACCAGTGGTGGTGTCAGTAATGTGTCGTTTTCGTTCCGTGGAAACAATCTGGTACGCGAAGCCATTCATTCGGTGTTTCTGTTTCATGCCATCAAAGCCGGCCTGGACATGGGAATCGTGAACCCGGGTATGTTGCAGATTTACGATGAAATTCCCAGAGATCTTCTTGAGTATGTTGAGGACTTGGTGATGAACCGACGTCCTGATGCCACGGAGCGTTTACTGGAATTTGCGCAGGATTTGAAAGCGGATCCGAATAAAGTTGTCCGGAAAGATGAATGGCGCGAACTGCCTCTTGAAAAGCGCTTGGAGCACTCGCTGGTAAAAGGATTGCCCGAGTTTATTGAGCAGGATCTGGCCGAAGCATTGCCCCAATATCAGCCAACATTGAATATCATTGAAGGTCCGCTGATGGATGGCATGAACGTGGTGGGCGACCTGTTTGGTTCCGGTAAAATGTTCTTGCCACAGGTGATCAAATCGGCTCGTGTGATGAAAAAAGCAGTGGCTTTTCTGTTGCCTTACGTTGAGGCTGACAAAGCAAAATATAAGAACCAGCAAAGTCGCCAGAAAAAAGTACTTATGGCCACTGTAAAAGGTGATGTGCACGATATTGGTAAAAATATTGTGGGCGTGGTGCTGGGTTGTAACAACTACGAAGTCATTGATTTGGGTGTGATGGTTCCAACCCAAAAAATACTGGAAACTGCCAAAAAGGAAAATGTTGATATTATTGGATTGAGTGGATTGATTACGCCCTCACTTGAGATCATGGCCAGTGTAGCAACCGAAATGGAGCGTCAGAATTTTCATCTCCCGCTGTTGGTTGGTGGTGCTACTACCTCTAAAATTCATACGGCAGTAAAAATTGAACCGAACTATTCTCATCCGGTTATTCACGTGAAAGATGCCAGCCGCACGGTGAATGTTGTAGCGAATTTACTGGCGAATAATGAGGAATATATTCAGTCGGTAAAAGATGAATACGCGAAAATACGGGAGTTCCACAGTCAAAAAAAGAAAAGGGAATACCTGACTTTGGATGAAGCTCGAGCCAATAAATTTCAGATTGATTGGAGTAGAGATGAAATATACAAACCCAAACAAACCGGTATTTTCGAGTTGATCGATTTTCCGATTGAAGAATTGCGCAAGTACATCGATTGGAATTTCTTCTTCTTTGTATGGGAATTGCGAGGCAAATTTCCTGATATACTGGAAGATGAACGCCAGGGAGAGCAAGCTCGAAAAGTCTATGAAGACGCTCAGAAAATGTTGGATGAGATCATCGAAAAGAAAATGATTCAGGCAAACGGAATTTATGGCATTTGGCCGGCTCATTCCGAAGGCGACGACATTGTTTTGTTTGATGATGAAGCACGTGAAAAGGAACTGGGCAGATTCTATCATTTGCGACAGCAGGAAAAGAAACGCGAAGGTTCGCCTAATTTCTGTTTAGCAGATTTTGTAGCTCCCAAGGAAATTGATAAAACGGATTATTGTGGCGCTTTTGCGGTAACTGCCGGTATTGGTATTGAAAAGTGGATGGCTGAGTTTAAGGCAGACCACGACGATTACAACGCAATCATGCTCGAAGCACTGGCTGATCGACTGGCCGAAGCTTTTGCCGAAGTGTTGCACGAAAAAGTACGCCGCGAATACTGGGGATATAAGCCGGAAGAGGAGTTGAGTTGGGATGATATTCTGAAGGTTCGTTATCAGGGAATTCGCCCGGCGATGGGCTATCCGGCCTGTCCGGAGCACCACGAAAAAGAAAACCTGTTTGAGGTGCTCGGAGCTCAAAAAATAGGCATTACGCTTTCAGAGCATTACGCCATGTATCCTACGGCAGCTGTGTGCGGACAGTTCTTTGCACATCCCGAATCACGTTATTTCAGTTTGGAAAAGATTGGAAAAGATCAGGTGGAAGATTACGCTACGCGCAAAGATGTTTCAGTTGATTTGGTAGAGCAGTTTTTACCGGTTAACTTGAATTATAAAGGAGTATAAAAATTAAAAGATAGTGAATAATTCAGCAAAGAAGGCATTTATTGCTTTTGTTATAGGAATGGTGTTTATGTTTGTGCTCGATATGGTTTTTCACTTCAACAACTCGGTTGAAAAACAACTGGAAAGAGAAACCAATAAGGCTGGAAAGAAAATAGAAAATCTGTTTAAAAAGTAGGCAAAATGAAAGTTAGCGACATCATCAACAACAGCGATAAAACGGTTTTTTCGTTTGAGCTGCTCCCTCCCCTTAAGGGAAATGATGCAAGTAATATTTACAGGACAATTGAAAGTCTGATTGATTACGATCCAAAGTATATCAACATTACGACACACCGCGATGAGATGGTTTTTAAGGAATTGGCGGATGGAACGATTGAAAAGCGAACGGTTCGTAAACGCCCCGGAACAGTGGCTATTGCAGCGGCTATTCAGCATAAATACGGGATTCCGGTCGTGCCACATATTTTGTGCGGTGGTTTTTCGAAAAGCGAAACCGAACACGTGCTGATTGACCTGAACTTTATGGGAATTAATAATGTGTTGGCTTTGCGTGGCGACGGCTTAAAAACAGACCATATTTTTCGTCCAAATCCTGATGGTAATGGAAATGCCAACGAACTGGTGGAGCAGATTGTAAACCTTCGCGAAGGTAAATATTTAGAGCCGGATTTAAAGAATAATTCACCACTCGATTTTTGCATTGGAGTTGCTGGCTACCCCGAAAAGCATTTTGAATCACCCAACTTTGATACAGACATGGATCGCCTGAAACAAAAAGTGGATGCTGGTGCTGATTACATTGTTACTCAAATGTTTTTCGATAATCAGGTGTATTACAACTTTGTAGAAAAATGCCGTGCAAATGGAATTACAGTGCCAATTATTCCGGGAGTTAAACCCATCAACACGAAAAACCAGTTGACCGTATTACCAAAAATATTTTCAATCGATCTTCCTCAGGAGTTGTCAACCGAGCTGGCAAAATGCAAGAATAACGACGATGCCAAAATTGTAGGTACTGAATGGGCCATTCACCAATCGAAAGATTTGGTAGCGCACAATGTACCCAGCTTGCATATGTACACTTACGGTGTTTCCGACAATGCACGAAAAATTGTTGAGGCGGTTTTTTAGGAGACCTCAATTGTTTCAATCCAAGAATAATACAATCCGATCTTTTACAGGTCGGATTTTTTTGTCAGTGTTTTTATTTCCTAAAAACCAGAATTCTTATTAACAGCAACTTACGGAATACAAATACCAATAATGAATAGGAACGATTGGCTTTCTTCAGAGGCCATACCAATGACTCCAAGCTTGTTTTTGAAAGTTGTGTTTTAGGTTTCTTTCTAAATTGATTTATCTTCACCCCTTCAATGATGAGCTTTGTGCATTATTTGCAACTCTCACAAAAGCGTGCTGAGAGCGAAGTGTTAATGTATAGAAAATTCCACGATATTATTGATATAGTGATCAAAATCTTTCTGAGAAGAAAACAGTAATTTATAGATTTCGCTGACAGGAAATACTTTTCCATTGGAAGCAAGCACTTTAAATTTATTATTCTTTTCAAAAATTATTCCGGGAATTGGAAAAATTGCTGTGTTTTGAGTCAGTGTAATTTTGAAATACAAGTTCGCATTTATTAAAATGTTTCTATTGATATTTTTTAAATATTCATGATTATCAGATATAGAAATTCCATCTCTTCCAACCCCATACCCGTCTCTGACAGTAAACCGAATAAGCATAGCATCATTTTCAAAAACAAGAAGTTCACTATTGTTGACTGCTAGTTTCCCTGTGTTTAAGTAGCTAAATAGATTCCCGTTGTAGTTTTCCAAAGCCTCAACCGGAATATTCATTGATGGAACAAGAAGATATTCAAGCGAATCAAAATTGGCTATTTTGAAAGATGGGTTGTAACGTAAAATTATATCTTTATTCCGTTCGAACCAGTTCGATGGAAATTTTGTTTGAAAATATTCCGGTATTTTGAAACTCGAAACTTGATTAAACTCTTTCTTAAGGAGTTCTTCGTTGAAATCAACTTTTTTGTTTGTGCACATAGTTGAACTAAATCCGCCATTCGGCGGACAGCTGCAACCAAAGTTATTGAATGTTTGTAAATTGATGTCATGTTTAACAAATAAATATTGATCATCATGA